>NZ_DCQO01000012.1:0-220947 GCF_002323495.1 Olleya sp. UBA1516 | reverse complement strand
ATCATATTACTGCTGATGAAGACACTGATGCAACTAATGAAATTCAAACGTTATCTATTAGTGGACAGGATGTCACTCTTAGTAATGGTGGAGGAACAATCAATATACCTGTAACATCAGGACCTCAAGGACCTCAAGGTGCTCCAGGAGTTGATGGTGCAGATGGTGCAACTGGTCCACAAGGTCCTCAGGGTATTCCAGGAACTGATGGTGCTGATGGAGCAACTGGTCCGCAAGGTCCTGTTGGTCCTTCAGGTACATATATTGGACATTTTATAATCTCTGCAACAGGAAATCAAACAATCACTGGTCTTCCTTTTCAACCTTCTCAAATTAGCTTTCAAGCATATCCTAATGTAGAAAGTGAAAATATAAATGCTGATAATGGCTTAGGAAATAACAATAATGGATTTAATAATTCTTTTGGATCTATGACAGGATATGTTAGAGGTACGACGCAACAAGTTATATATGTTGGAGGTAGCGGTTCTTCAATTAACGATATCTCTCGTTACGCTTCAAGTTCTCATTGTATTGGAATAAGGTACTCTAATAATAATGGAGATAATTTAGGACTAACTTCAGCTAGTTTTGTTTCTTTTAATCCTACTGGGTTTACTGTAAACGTAGATAATAGAACTGAAAACATACTTGTAATCTTCACAGCATATGAATAAGTTACATCACATTATAATAGTGTTAGCGATTTTATTTTCTCAAAATGGAAATGCACAAACTGCATTTCATAATTTTGGAAACGTTCAAATACACAACCAAGGACAAATTGGATTTCATACTAACCTAGAAAATGATGGCGCATTTAATGAAAACTTAGGAGTTGCTGGATTTTACAACGAAGACAATCCGTTAACCATTTCAGGAACTAGCATTCCAAGGTTTTTTGATATGGAAGTTGCGGTTGACAATCATTTATTTTTAGACATAAGTACGCAAGTAACAAATGGCTTAGACTATTTAATTGGAGACATCATTACACCACGTGAAACTCCAGAAGTTTCGCTTGAATACTTTGACAATGCCATTTACACACTGGAAGATGACCTAAGACATGTCGACGGTTATGCTACAGTAATTAGCACTGAAGCCTTCAACTTTCCTATAGGACAAGATGATAAACTTAGACCGTTAATTACTCCGTCTCAATTAGCACTAGAAAAATTTACTGCAGCTTATTTTAATGAAGACCCTAACTTCCCTTCTACTTTCAGCAACACCTTTGACACAAACAATTCTGAGGGAATTATAAATGCTGTTAGCACTGAAGAATTTTGGGACTTTAATGGACGTAAAGCAACTTTTATCACATTAACTTGGGACCAAGAAAGCCAAATAAACAACTTAGTTACGGATCTTATAAATTTAAGAGTTGTTGGTTGGAGTAAGGCTGAAAACAGATGGTTAGACCTTGGTAATTCCGCAACAAATGGAACCCTTAATAATGGTACTATAAATTCATTTGTTTTTACTCCTGAAGATTATGAAATTATAACTTTTGGAGCCTTAATTGGTAGCGATGGACTAACAGTCTACAATGGTATAAGTCCAAATAACGATGGATTAAATGAAAACTTTATAATAGAAGGTGTCGAGTTGTTTAAAAATAATCTACAAATTTTTAACCGTTGGGGAAGAATTGTGTACGAAACCGAAAATTACGACAATACCTTTAATGGCGTATCTAATAAAACTGTAGTTGGTAATCAAGGTGAAAAATTACCTGTCGGCACTTATTTTTACGTATTAAAACTTACCGATGACAACAAGAGTTATTCAGGATATATTTATATAACTTATTAAAATCTAGAAGTTTTTTATAATAAAACTAATACCCTTTGCCATAATGAATGTATGCAAAGGGTGTTTTTTTCCTAGTATTAGTTTATTTTTTTTATAATGCTTGAGATTTTAATTAATATAAAGCAAAAAACCATAGCAATAATTTAAGTCAAAATTAGTTAATTTTGACATGTGACTTTCACAAGACTAATAGACTTAAACAAATGCAACCTAATTTAAATCAGATTATAAATACCGATATAATTATAAAACAAATTTCTGGTAAAGCAACCATACCTATTAGACATGCTGTACTAAGACAAGGCAAACCTATTGAAGCCTGTTATATTCAGCAAGATGATTTAGAAAACACATATCATTTTGGATTGTATTACAAAAACAATTTAGTTGCTGTATGCACATTTGTTGCGGATCGCTCTACTCTATTTAATGATAAAACACAATATAGACTGCGCGCTATGGGTGTTTTAGAAAACTATCAAGGTATGCATTTTGGCAAAAAGCTACTAAATTATGGCGTTCAGTTTTTACAAACTAAGAAAATTGATAGACTATGGTTTAATGCCAGAATTAAAGCTTTAAACTTTTATAAAAACAATGGTTTTGAAACTATTGGAGAAATTTTTGACATCCCAGAAGTTGGACCACATTATGTCATGCACAAATCTATAAAATGAAAAAAAACACACTATTAAACTTTATAGTATTTATTGCAATTTCAATAGCTACACTACCACAACTTGCATTTAATCAATCTAGTATTTCTGAACAAGAATTAATAGGAAAAGGTAACCCTCAATTATTTGGAAATGGATATAATCTAAGAGAAGAAGCTCATGTAGCCTTTAAAAAAATGCAAGCTGCAGCTTTAAAAGATGGAATTAGTATGGGTACCGTTTCAAGTTACAGAAGTTTTGCGCATCAAAAACGCATCTGGGAACGAAAATTTAAAAGTAATAAAGCAAAAGGATTATCTAGTCATGATAATATCAAAAAAATAATAGAATACTCTACAATTCCTGGGACATCACGTCATCATTGGGGAACAGATATTGATATTTACCAAACCAATGTTAAGCAGCCAAACAATGTTTTATTGCCTAAAAACTATCATAACAATGGTCCATATTGTAAGCTAAAAGAATGGATGGATACTAACGCTTCAACTTATGGTTTTTATGTAGTATATACTGACAATGCTAATCGTAAAGGCTTCAAATACGAACCTTGGCACTTTAGCTACAAAGCACTTTCAACTCCATATTTAAAAGCTTACAAAAACTTAAATATCACTGAAATATTAAAAACTGAAGGATTATCCGGAATCGATTCATTTACAGCAGATTTCATCAATAAATACATCTCTCAAAATATTTTAGATATTAACCCAAAACTTTTGTAAATTGTAACGTTAACACATTGATATAATGAGAGGAAACTTAAAAGGACGACTATTAATTGGCTTATGTATTGCTGCTTTTTTCGGCTTTAAATATTGCAGTCAACAAGAAATAAATCCTTACACAGGAAAAAAACAAGCCATATCCATGACACCAGACCAAGAAATCCAAATGGGATTGCAAAGTCGTGACCAAATGGCTGCTCAACATGGTGGTTTATATGCCAATGAAAATTATCAAGCTTTAGTAGACAATGTTGGAAACAAACTAGTCAACAACAGTATTGCTAAGGACACACCTTATAAATATGAATTTCACTTACTAGCAGATCCAAATACTATTAATGCATTCGCATTACCAGGAGGACAAATATTTATCACATACGCCTTATTTTCTCAATTAGAAAACGAGGACCAATTAGCTGGCGTTTTAGGTCACGAAATTGGTCACGTATTAGGAAAACATAGCGCAGAACGTATTGCTAATTCTGAGCTTTGGCAAGGTCTATCAACTGCTGGATCTGTAGGTGCTGATGCTGGAGGATTTATACAACAGTACGGAATGACAAAATTACTAACCAATGGTCGTGATGATGAGTTAGAAAGCGATGATTTAGGTGTTCGTTTTATGTTGCGTGCAGGCTATAATCCAGAAGAAATGATAGATGTAATGGAAATTTTAAAACGTGCTGCAGGACCTAACAGACAACCAGAGATGCAAAGCACACATCCTGACCCAGACAACCGCATTGAACATATTAGAGCGTCTATTAAAAAGTATAGTCTTAACTAAAACGATATAGTAAATAAGACTTAAAGTCCTGCAATTGCAGGACTTTTGTTTTTATATTTGTATAAACAAAATCTAATAAAATGAACAAAAAAGTAATCTTAATGATTTTAGATGGTTGGGGTAAATCTCCTGACCCAAAAGTCTCTGCAATAGATAATGCTAACACACCTTTTATAGATAGTTTATATCACAATTACCCAAATGCACAATTACGCACAGACGGATTACATGTTGGCTTACCAGAAGGTCAAATGGGTAACAGCGAAGTTGGTCATATGAATTTAGGTGCAGGACGAATTGTATACCAAGATTTAGCAAAAATTAACTTAGCAATTGACAATAATACATTAGCACAAGAACACGTCTTAATTAACGCTTTTAATTACGCTAAAGCGGAAAATAAAAATGTTCATTTATTAGGATTATTAAGTGATGGCGGAGTTCACTCTCACATTAATCATTTAAAAGGACTTATTACTGCAGCAGAAGCTTCCGGTGTAAAAAACACTTATATTCATGCCTTTACAGATGGTCGTGATGTAGATCCAAAATCAGGAAAAGGGTTTGTTCAAGACATCGAAGATTTCACTCTAAACACTAATACAAAACTTGCTAGTTTAACAGGTCGTTACTATGCAATGGATCGTGATAATCGTTGGGAACGCATTAAATTAGCATACGATGCTTTAGTTAATGGTACAGGAGAAATATCAAATAACTTACCACAAAGTGTGCAGAACAATTATGATGCAGATATTACAGACGAATTTATAAAACCAATCATAAAATCAAATGCTGAAGGGCTTCCGTTAACTACCATTAAAGAAGACGATGTTGTTATCTTTTTTAATTTCAGAACAGATCGTGGACGCGAACTAACAGATGCGTTATATCAAAATGACCATCATGAGCAAAACATGCATAAATTGAAATTGTACTACGTGACAATGACAAATTATGGTGATGCTTTTACAGGAATTAATGTGGTGTTTGATAAAGATAATATTACTGAAACCTTAGGTGAAGTATTAGAAAAACACAATAAAACACAAATAAGAATTGCCGAAACAGAAAAATATCCTCACGTAACATTTTTCTTTTCTGGAGGACAAGAAACGCCTTTTAAAGGTGAAAGTCGCATCTTAAAAAATTCGCCTAAAGTTGCAACTTATGACTTAAAACCAGAAATGTCTGCGTTTGAGTTAACAGATGCTTTAGTCCCAGAATTAGAAAAAGAAACTACGGATTTTGTTTGCTTAAATTTTGCAAATGGTGATATGGTAGGTCATACAGGCTCTATGTCTGCTGCAATACAAGCTTGTGAGGTTGTGGACAAATGTGTAGAAAAAGTAGTGACTACTGCGTTAGCACATGGCTACACAACGTTACTAATAGCAGATCATGGTAATTGCGAAACAATGATTAATCCTGATGGATCACCAAATACAGCTCATACCACTAATCCAGTGCCACTTATTTTAATTGATAAAGATTTAAAAACAATTAAAGATGGTGTTTTAGGTGATATGGCTCCAACCATTTTAAAATTAATGGGTGTAGAACAACCAAAAGCAATGACTTGTCATAGTTTAGTATAGCACTAATTCAATATTAAATATCAATAAACGTTCTATTATAATCGATAGGACGTTTTTTTTGTTTCAAAAATTAAAACTAAATCAAACATTTATAATGTTTTAGTATTACTTAACTCCTCTTTCTTTTTATTTCTTTTAAAGAGAAATAAAAATTCATTCTCCTCTTAAAATAAGAGGAGAGCTAAAAAACAACCTTATTATAAAACAACTTTATTATACTCATACCTAAGTTAGAGTGCTTTTTGAAGCACGAAAAAAGTGTATCGAGAACTCCGTTTTAAACTCATTATTTATTTAAGACAGCTTAATTAACAACTAAATTTCTAAATCCAAAATTCACAAAACAATCCAATCCTATTTATTTTCATTTGTTTTAAAGTGAAATAATAACATTCTGCTATCAAAACAAGAGGAGAGCTAAAAAACAACCCAATTTATAACACACCTTATTCTACTCATACCTCAGTTAGAGTGCTTTTTGAAGCACGAAAAAAGTGTATCGAGAACTACGTTTTAAACTCATTATTTATTTAAGACAGCTTAATTAACAAATAAATTTCTAAATCCAAAATTCACAAAACAATCCAATCTTATTTATTTTCATTTGTTTTAAAGTGAAATAATAACATTCTCCTATCAAAACAAGAGGAGATCTAAAAACAACCCAATTTATAATACACCTTATTTTGCTCATACGTCAGTTCGAGTGCTTTTTGAGGTACGAAAAAAGTATATCGATAACTCCGTTTTAAACTCATTATTTATTTAAGACAGCTTACTTAACAACTAATTTTCTAAATCTAAAATTGATAAAACAACCCAATCCTATTTATCTTCATTTGTTTAAAGTGAAATAATAACATTCTCCTTTCAAAACAAGAGGAGAGCTAAAAACAACCCAATTTATAACACACCTTATTTTACTCATACGTCAGTTCGAGTGCTTTTTGAGGCACGAAAAAAGTATATCGAGAACTCCGTTTTAATTAATTTTGAGTTTCATTCTAATTGAAGTACCACTATTAAGATTACCCTTTACATTATCAATAATTATTGTATTTTTGGATTCAATTTTTATATTAAATGAAGCTTTCCAAAGGACTTATAATTGCAGTAGATTTTGACGGAACCATAGTAGAAGACGCATATCCAGGTATTGGACAAGAACGTCTTTTTGCTTTTGAAACCTTAAAACGTCTGCAAGCTGATGGCCATCGCTTAATTTTATGGACTTACAGACACGGAAAAAAACTTGACGAAGCTGTTGCTTATTGCGAAGAAAATGAAATCACGTTTTATGCTGTTAACCAAAGTTTTCCTGAAGAAACCTTTAACAATGAAGTAAGTAGAAAAATCCACGCAGACCTATTTATAGACGACCGTAATATTGGTGGTATATTAGGTTGGGGAGAAATCTATCAGATGTTAACTAACGACACTCCCCAAATACCTAAACCAAAGAAAAAAAGTTGGTTTAAATTTTAATACTTTATTAAATCAAAATATTGCCTATCAATCAGTTCTCTATGATCTGGATGTGCAATATTAACTAATGCTTTGACACGTTCTTTTATGGTTTTTCCATATAAATTAGCAACACCATATTCTGTAACTACATAATGCACATGCGATCGTGTTGTAACTACGCCTGCTCCAGGTTTTAATGTAGGGACAATTCTGCTAATTCCATTTTTAGTAACCGATGGTAGTGCTATAATTGCTTTTCCGCCATCACTTAAAGATGCACCTCTAATAAAGTCCATTTGCCCTCCTACTCCAGAATACATATGTGCACCAATACTATCTGCACAAACTTGACCTGTAACATCAACTTCAATTGCACTATTAATAGCTACCATTTTAGGATTTTGTTTAATAATGGACACATCATTAGTATAGTTTGATGCTCTCATTTCTACAAAAGGATTATCGTCAACATAATCATACAAACGTTGTGATCCAACTAAAAAGGTAGATAAAGCACGACCTCTATTAATAGCTTTGTAGTTTCCGTTTATTACATTTTTTAAAATTAAGTCAATTACACCATCCGAAAACATTTCGGTATGCAACCCTAAATCTTTATGGTTTGTTAATCTAGTCAACACAGCATTTGGTATAGATCCTATTCCCATTTGTAAAGTGCTTCTGTCTTCGATTAAATTAGCCACATAATCACCTATAGTATTTTCTATAGCATTTGGTAACACCATGTCATGTCCAGGTAAAGGTTGATGACTTTCAACAAACGTATCAATTTCTGACACATGTATAATTCCTGCTCCATGTGTTCTTGGCATAAATTTATTTACTTGAGCAATAACTGTTGTTGCATTATCAATTGCTGCTAAAGTAGCTTCAACAGAAACACCTAAAGAGCAATACCCATGTTTGTCTGGTACAGATACGTGTATAAAAGCCACATCCAAATTAATAATGTTTCTTTTAAACAAAACAGGTAATTCACTTAAAAAAACAGGCGTATAAGATCCATTTCCTGCTCTTAAGGTATGTCTCACATTTTTTCCTATAAAAAAAGAATTAACATGAAAACTGTCTTTTAATTCTGGGTTAGCGTAAGGTGCTTCTCCTTCGGTATGTAAGTGACAAACCTCTACATGCCTTAACTCTTCATGCCTTTTAGTCATCGCCTGAATTAACGACTGAGGTGCAGCAGCTGCAGCCTGAATATAAACACGATCATTAGATTTTATAACTTTTACAGCGTCTTCTGCTGTGACTGATGTAAACATAATTTTAAAATTTAGAGTACAAAAATAATACATCAAAATACTTTAAAACCTGCTAAATGTCATGTCTTCAAAATAAAATAAGCAGTTTATTTTAAGTATATTTGCACATATTTTTTTTAACCATGATTATAGTAAAAACAAAAGAAGAAATAGAATTAATGCGCGCAGCTGCATTAGTTGTTTCTAAAACATTAGGTGAAGTTGCTAAAGCAGTAAAACCAGGTGTTACCACTTTACAATTAGATAAAATTGCTGAAGAGCACATCAGAGATTTAGGTGCTGTTCCAGGATTTTTAGGATTATATGATTTTCCTAACACCTTATGTATGAGTCCAAACTCTCAAGTGGTGCATGGTATTCCTAATAATACGCCTTTAGAAAATGGAGACATTATATCTATAGATTGTGGTTCAATTTTAAATGGTTACTATGGTGATCACGCCTATACTTTTGCTGTAGGTGACATTGATCCTGAAACCGAAAAATTACTACAAGTGACTAAAGAGTCTTTATACGTTGGTATTAAAGAATTAAAAGTTGGCAATCGCGTTGGAGATGTTGGTTATGCCATTCAAAAATATTGCGAAGATCATGGCTATGGCGTTGTACGTGAATTGGTAGGTCATGGTTTAGGAACTAAAATGCATGAAGATCCAGAAATGCCAAACTACGGTAAACGTGGTCGTGGTAAAAAATTTATAGAAGGTATGGTTGTGGCTATTGAGCCTATGATTAACCTTGGCACGCAACGTATTAAACAACATAGAGATGGTTGGACAATTACCACATTAGATGGTAAACCAAGTGCACATTTTGAGCATGATGTTGCTATCGTAGATGGTAAACCTGAGTTGTTATCAACCTTTGCCTATATTTATGATGCTTTAGGTATTGTTAGTAACGAAGAAGATGAATTTAGACAAAACCCTTTAGTTCTATAATTTAAAATGATGTCCATTAGTTATTTAGAAGATCAGCTTCAGCCTTTAAGACAAGCATTAAATACCCACAAATTATATTCTGTTTTATCAAACATTGAGGATATTAAGGTGTTTATGGAACAACATGTGTTTGCTGTTTGGGATTTTATGTCGTTATTAAAAGCGCTTCAAAATCAATTAACTACAACAACTTTACCTTGGATTCCTGTTGCAAATCCATCCATTGCTAGATTTATAAATGAAATAGTTTTAGGTGAAGAAAGTGATATAAATGAGTTAGGCCAAGCAAAAAGCCACTTTGAAATGTATCTAGAAGCGATGCAACAAGTTGGAGCAAACACTACTCAAATTGATTATTTAATGGCGCAATTACAAAGTGGGTTTTCAATTGACGAAGCTTTAAAAACAGTGCAGTTCAATCCTGAAACTTTAGCGTTTGTAAAGTTTACATTTGAAATAATTAAAACAAATCAAGCACATAAAATAGCTGCAGCGTTTACTTTTGGTCGTGAAGATGTTATACCTGACATGTTTTTTCAGATTATAAATCAATCTAAAGCCGATCAAAATAGCTTTAACAAACTAACCTATTATTTAAATCGTCATATCGAGTTAGATGGTGATGAGCATGGTCCTTTATCTTTAAAAATGATTGAAGAACTTTGTGCTAATGATGCCAATAAATGGGACGATGTTTTAGACGTTTCTAAACAAGCATTAAACTATCGTATTAAGTTATGGGATGGTATTTACAACTTAATAACAGCACACGTAGCAGTTGAAGCTTAAGTCCTTTGAAAAAACTATTTAAACTTATATTAAATCTAATACCTAGACCTTTACTAATAAGGCTTAGCTACGTAGTACGTCCTATTCTAGCTTTTTTTTTAAAAGGAGATACGTTTACAGACCCAATTGATGGCAAAAGCTTTAAAAGCTTTTTACCATATGGTTATGGTACACAACGCAATAATGTCTTGTCTCCTTCTACTCTAAGTTTAGAGCGTCATAGGTTATTATGGTTATACTTACAAAACGAAACCGATTTTTTTACAAATCAAAAAAAGGTACTACATTTTGCACCAGAGCAATGTTTTTTAAAACGTTTTAGAGCCTTAGACAATATTGATTATACAACAACAGATTTATTATCTCCAATTGCAGATGTTAAAGCAGACATTTGTAATCTTCCGTTTGAGGATAACAGTTATGACATTATTTTATGCAACCATGTGCTAGAACATATTCCGGATGACACTAAGGCTATGCAAGAGTTATATCGTGTTATGAAACCTGGTGGTTATGGCATATTTCAAATTCCGCAGGATTTGACTAGACAAACTACTTTTGAAGACAACACCATTACTGATAAAAAAGAACGTGCTGAAATTTTTGGCCAATACGACCATGTACGTGTCTATGGGTACGACTACTTTAATAAACTTAGAGACATTGGTTTTATGGTGAATGAAGTAGATTATACTGGCAAACTTTCCGCGAAAGCGATAGAAAAATACTGCTTAGCAAAAGGCGAAATTATTCCTGTCGTTTATAAAAAACAATAATCTAACATTATAAATTATGACTTCACAAATATTAATTGCAACAGGTGCTGTATTTGGTATGCTATCTGTTATTTTTGGAGCATTTGGAGCACATGCTTTAAAAAAGATTTTAACCACTGATCAATTACATAGTTTTGAAGTTGGCGTTAAATACCAAATGTATCACGCTATTGTTTTATTAGCTATTGGCTATGGTCAAGGACCAATGACTGCTGCTATTTATTGGTGTTTTGTTATTGGAATACTACTGTTTTCGTTTAGTATTTACGGTTTAATTTTATCTGATGCTAAAGGTAAAAAATTAAAATTTTTAGGTCCTATTACACCTATTGGTGGTTTACTTTTAGTGACAGGTTGGTTGTTATTGATAGTTAATATATTTTAAAACAAAAAAGGCTACTTAGATGTAGCCTTTTTTGTTTTAGTCTTCTTTAATTACGATATCAAATTAACAACAATCTGCTGCTCAGTAACACCTCCAAAACCGTCGGAAGCCACAACTACAATAGTATCCTCTCCTCCTACAAATAAATTATAGTCTATAACATAAGTCAACGCAGTTAAGTTATCGGATAACAAATCTCCATTTAAAAAAATTGCATAAACGACGTCCTGATTATCGGGATCTACAGATGCAGTCCAATTAAAAGTTATACCATCTGCTGTAGCGACACCTTCTGTTAAGGTAAAAGCACTTGGATTATTATTTACTTGTGCTTGATCGTCGTCTGCATTACAATTAAATAGCAATACAGTCAAACATAATAACATTAGGGTTTTAAAGTTTTTCATAATTAGTTAAATTTTTAGATTATTAGTGACGTCTTTATTAATGATAAGAACTGTCACACGATTCTGCTGTTTTAGGACAACTTGCTTTATGCTGATCTCTTAATTTCCAAACTCTGAGTGTTTTTTGACCTTCAGGACTTTGCCAGTAGGCATCGTTTTTAGTCTTAATGTACTCCGCATATTTTTTACCTTCAGCTTTTACAATCTCTAAATCTGCTTCTTCTTTAGCAGTTGTTGTGTGAGCTGCTTGTTTTGCTTTCATTGCCACTAAATAATCGGTAATCATTTTTTTATTATCCTGAGACATCAATGCTTTATACTCTGGTGCTTTGGTATAATCTACTTCGGACTTTGTGTTTAAAGCAACGTCTTTTACTTTACTTAAAAATTTGCCAAACTTTTTCTTCTTTTTCTTTTTTGCTGGTTCTTCTCCTTCTGGTGTTGTACCTTTTAATACATAAACACGACTAATTTCTCCAAATTCTGTTTTACTTTTAAAATCTTTAATAAAAAACACGTAGTTGCCTATTGCCACATAACCTTCATAATACCCATTATGAAAAGCAATAGAGGTAAATGGGTAGTTAATTAAATCTATATAGGTTTGTTTAGTCATGTCCTGCCAATACTTGACAGATTGCTCTCCATCTTCTGAAACAGATAAGATTTCTATACCACAAGGGATATTTTCGTGTCTTCTTATTTTTATCTGTACTTCTTCTGGTTGTCTTCCTGGATTAAGATGTGCGTAAAGCTTGCCTTTATTATCTTTTCTAATAGCTCCATATTCTAAATAGGTAATACTATCTCCATGTTGTTCTAAATTTTCGAAAATTGTGTTTTGAGCAAATGTACTTGTGGTTACTAATGCAATAAAAAATAAAATAATGTACTTCATAATATATTTGTTTCTGGTTTGATACAAATATGGAGCGATTATAGTAATCCATTTTCTGCTTTTTTGTGAATGGTAAGGTTTTATTAATGAATAGCAACAAAAAAAAGGAAAGCCAAATTGACTTTCCTTTTTTTAAAAATTAATAGATAGCTTTATTCTTTAATAAATCGCTTTACATGTTTATTTCCGTTAACATCCATAATCTTAATTAGATAGACACCGTTTGAAAGATTAGAAACATCTACAGTTTTAGAGTTGGTTTTAATAACTTGTTTTCCTAATAATGAATAGACAGATATATTAGCAATAGCTGATGCTGTTTTTATATTTAAGGTAGATTTTGTTGGGTTTGGGTATAGTGATATTGAGCTAGATTGAATTTGAAAATCCTCTATGTTTAATGTAAAATTAGTACACTCTGAATCTAACTGATAAAATTCGGTAATTGAATTTTTAAAAGAATTACTTTGACTAAATGAAGGATCATCAACAAAAACACAAGTCAGATTAGGCGATCCAATAGTTTCTATATATAAATTATTGGCCACATTGGTTCCTGTTCTTAAATCAATATTTGCTAGAGAATTACCACTAACGTAAATATAATTTACATCCAAATTTGAAGAAAAATCTAGATTACCTAAGTTATGTACATATTGGGCTTCAAAATATTGCAAGTTAGTAATAGTTGATACATCAATATTTGTTAACCCTGTAAAACTTACTACAATGGAAGTCGCTAATTTTAATCCATCGATATTTAAAGTCAGTAATGGATTATTACTAATGTATATATTGGTTAAGTATTTATGCGCTCTCAGGTCCATGTTAGAGATATTATTATTATCTAAATCTAAACTAGTTATATATGCAAAAGCTTGTAAACCTTCTATGCTTTGGATCCCGTTAACCCCTAAGTAAGCACCTCCTGTAAAACTTTTAGCTTCAGACACTTGTATTTCGGAATCACCATTACTATTTACAGCTATATTATTTAATAAACTGGTCTTAAGTGACGTATCTGGAATATTAACAATTGCTGTATCACAATCAAGAGAAAAAATTGTGTATGTATTAACATTGGTCCAATTTGCCTGACTGTAACTGACATTATCAACTTCTACACAGTATAATGCGTAGTTGTTTGACACATTAAAATTAGCATTACTAATAGCATTATTATTTGTGTTTTTAATATTTAAACTTACTAAATTATTGTTTTGAGCCTGTAAACTTGTTAATGCAATATTGGATGATAAGTCTAAAGATTCTAAATTATTATTACTAATATCTAAACTAGTAATATTTACAAATGCCTCGATACCTTGACTGTTACTTATATCTAAATTAGATACATTAATAGCTCCTGTATAATTTATGGCTTCAGCAGTTTGTATATCATTATCTCCATTAGTGTTGATGGCTGGATTAGATACCAAATTTGATTTTAAATTAGCATCTGGAATATCTACTACCAATCCATTATTATACAACGCATTTACTTCGGCAGCTGTAATTTTACGTTCAAAGTAATAAATATCATCCATTACTCCGTCGTATCTATTATTACCAGTTGTACCACCTGTTAAAGCATTATATAAATCGCCACTATTTAACATTCCAACTTCCTGAACACCATTAAAAGGCACAGTCGTTAAAACAAAGTCAAGTTGTAGGACATTATCAATGTACAATTGCTTGATATATTGTTGATCAACACCATCATTTTCCTTTCCGACAATAGCTACAATATGGTGCCAATTATTATCTAAAACGTTACTAGCTATATATTGGTTGTCTGGAAAACTACCACAAGAAAATCCATAGGAACAAAAATACCCAGTCCTATAAAATATAGAATTACCTGTTAGTCCTAAAATCCAACCATTTTCTTGAATATTATCGTATTGATGAAATAAAATACCATCTGTAGTCGATTTGATCCAAAAACTTAAAGATAGTTGATTACCAGAATATCCAGAACGATTGGGCATTACACCCATGTTATAATGTCCATTATTTAAGTCGACAGCGGAATTTGAATTACCAAAACGGTCATCTACAAATGTTGGAGTCCCATAACCTGTATTAACAACTAAGTCATAATTACTACCTGCTTGATTTGTTATATCACCATTTGTAAAGGAATAGTGCTTAGTTGCATCTGACGGGAATTGCGCAAAAGCATAACCACTAACTAGAAGCAATACATAAAGTAATTTTATTCTCATAATATATTTAATTTTAAAATTATGGAACAAAAATGCTAAACTATAGACTTTAATTTTTCAACTTTTTAGTGAATGGTAAGTATTTGTAAATGAATGGTTATTTTAAAATACACGATTAATAATATCCATAAATTCATCTTTACGGTCTCGTGCAATTGGAATGCTTTTATTATTACTCATTATAACTTGAAGGCCATCTTTTTTAGTAATTTCCGTCATGTACTTAAGATTAATTAAATACGATCTATGCGGTTTATAAAACAACGGTTTATTACTTAATTGCTCTGTGAAATGTTTTAGCGTTTTACAAATTAATTCTGTTTTACCATTTTGCAAAAACACTTTAGTGTAGACTCCATCTGCTTCAAAAAACAAGATATCTTCATGCGAAACAAACCTTATACCTTTAGGGACTTCTAATGCTATTTTATTTAATGCTAGTTGTTGAAAATTACGTTCTAGATTAAGTAATTTTTCTTTTATAAAATTTTCTTCTAAACTATCAGACGCTTTATTTATAGCTGTTTTTAATTCGTCTATATCAATTGGTTTTAGCAAATAATCTACAGCAGACAATTTAAATGCATCAATCGCATAATGTCCATAAGCGGTTGTGAAAATAATTTGAAAATTTATCGTATCATTTTTAAAAAATTCTAAAATTTGAAGCCCAGAATGGTTAGGCATTTCTATATCTAAAAACACAACGTCTGGTTGTTCTGCTTTAATTATTGCTACACCTTCCAATAAATTTTCTGCATCAAAAACGGTTAGAATTTTTGGACACTCCTCTTCTATCAAGGTTTTTAAAATACGTCTAGCTCTTTTTTCGTCGTCTATAATTATCGCTTTCATTGTCTAATTTTTAATCTATTACTTGTATTTTAATTACCACTTTTGTACCGCAAACGTCTTGTTTTTCATTAATAACATCTTTAATAGTTAATGTAATTGCTTTATTATGACTGCGATTTAGTAGCTCTATCCTTTTTTGATTAGCAGAGGTTGCAAAAGACTTGTAATTATCCTGACGTTGATTTTTTATAATTGCGGATGCTTTACGTCCAATACCATTGTCTATAATTTCGCATATTAGACTTTGATTAATAGTATCCTGCTTAAAATTAAGCACCAATTTTTTATTGTTTTTTTTATGAAGCAAACCATGTTTTAAAGCATTTTCAACATAAGGCTGAATAAATAATGTTGGGACAAAAGTGTTTTCTAAATCTAGATCTGGATGGAAATTAATTTCAAATTTAAAATCGTCATCAAAGCGATCTTTTTCAAGTTCTAGATAAAGTTTTAGCGTTTTAATTTCTTCATTTAATGAAATTTCATTGGCTTGACTATGTTCCAAATAGGTCCTAATAAGTCTAGAAAACTTAACTAAATATTGACGCGCTAATTTACTTTCGTTTAAAATAATATAATCTTGGATAGAGTTTAATGCATTAAATATAAAATGAGGATTCATTTGTGATCTCAAATTTTCTAATTGCGAAAACACCAATTGTTGATTGATCTTTGCTTTTTCTAAGGCTTGAAGTTGTACACTGTTTAATCGTTTTGTTTTTTGGGAATAGTACCACCAAACCAATCCAACAGAAGTTAGTAAAAACAACAGATAAAACCACCAAGTTTTATAAAAAGGTAAGCGGACTGTTAAGGCAATGCTTATTGGGTTTGTGTAATTACTTTGGGATGTGTTTTTTGCTTTTACATTAAATTTATATTGTCCTGCTGGTAAAGTATTAAATTTAACAAAGTTTAATCCGTTTTCTAAAGCTATCCAATTATTATCATAACCTTCTAACTGATATTCAAAATCCACAAATTGATTGGTTTGAAATCCATTGACATTAAATCCAAATCTAATTTCGCTTTCTGTTTGCTTTAAGGTATATGACGTCTTAATTATGGTATCTTTTTCTTGAATGGATACATTAGTAAAATAAGGTTGAGAAGTACTTCTAACAGTATTTATTTTATTACTATTAAATTTATACAAACCTGTATTTGAACTAAAAAAGACTTGATCTCCTACGACTTCAATAGCATTAATATTGTACGAGTCTATACCATCTTGCTTATTAATAGTACTTAACGTTTGTGTTTTATAATTATAGCTTTGCAAGCCTTTATCTGTAGCTATCCAAATTACATTTTTATCTGCTACTAGAACATTAATTAAGTTTGATGCTAGTCCGTTTTTTATATTTATTGTTTTTATTAAACTATCATTTTTAAACCCTAATAATCCTTTTCCATCTGCAGCAACCCAAACCGTATCGTCATGGCTTATCGCGATTTTTAAGGCATAAACAGGACTGTTATTATGGGTTATTTTTTTAAACGTTTTGGTCTGTAAATCTACCCAACCTAAGCCATCTACAAAACTACAATACGCTTTGTTTTTTGCTTTATTTAATACAGACCCATAGCTTCTTAATGTTCTAAGATTATAAATGGTGTCTTTATTTTTATTATAAATAGAAAGTGAATGTGGAAGACTAACTAAATATTGATTATGATCCAACACATCAATTGATTTTGTTACTATCAGGTTGCTACTTTGACTTTGTTTGTTGTCTAAATTATAAATTTTTGAATCCGTAGTCGCCACCATTAATAAGTCCTTTGCAAAAGGATTATAGCAAATATTATATATTTTGTTATTAAAGCTTTCTGGTAATTTTTTAAGTTTATTATTTTTTAGATTGTAACTAAATACCTCATTTGAGTTAGTGGCTATATACAGTAAATTGTCATTAACTTCCTCAATAGCTTGTACACCTATATTATTGGGTAAATTTATTTTATTTAGTTGTTTATTTGGCAAAACAAATACACCATTATTAAGTGTAGATAACCAATAATTATTGTCCTTATCGATAACAAGATCTGTGATATATTCATTTTTAAAAAGCTGTTTTTTTACTACTAAACCTCCACTATCCAATTGACATATAAAAACGCCTTTATTTGTTAAAACCCATAAGTTATTATTGTTGTTATAAGAATGAATTACAATTACATTTTGAAGTTGTTTTGGGATGTCAACTTCGTTTATACCACCATCTAATAATTGATACAAACTAGTTTTACTAGTTGTTTGTAATTGGTTGAAATAATATATTTGGTCATTCCATTTAAAAAATTTACTTATAACTCGTTTATTAAATGCTGCAATTGGTGAATTATTTAAAGTTTTAGCATCTTGAAAATCCACTGTTGAAGAAAAACATATAATACTGTTTTTATTATAATAAAACCCTTTTGGATTATGGTTGAGATCTCCCATATAAGACCTTGTGGCACTATCTAATATAGCAGTGATACTTTTTGTGTTAATATCTACAGTTACTATTCTGGATGGCTCATAAATTATTAAATGATTATCGTAGATATTAAAATCTACTAACGTTTTAATATGGCTATAATCCTCAAAAAGCTTTAACTGATCATCCTGGACATAAAAAAATTGACCTGATAAGTTATTACACCAAAGTCGTCCTTTATTGTCTAATTTTAAACCAAAAAGCGAACGTCCTCTTTTATCGGGATTAGTAAATAATTTATAGTTTCTGCCATCATACCTATACAAACCTTTATCTGCTGCTAACCAAATAAAGCCTTTATTATCCTCTAATAAATCATAAAATTCTATATCAGGTAAACCATCTTTTTCAGTAAGATGTATGGACACAGGTTGTTGTGCTAAACTTATTTGATAAGCGAGTAAGACTAAAAATAATATAAAATAGCGATGGATCAATTAGTTATGCTTTTCTCAAAGCTACAAAATTGACTGCTATTAAATTATAAATTATTAGCGAATGGTATAAAAACCTATTTAAATGGTAATAAGATTAATTAACTGGAAAATTATTAAATGCTTTAGACTCCAATTCTCCTTTATCGTTTTCAAAAATTAAGAACGCTTTTAACTCAGGATGTTTTGCCATAAAGTAATCTACTTTTTCCATTCCCATTGCCTGAAAAGCAGTAGCATAACCATCTGCCATCATACAGGTTTTAGCTATAACAGAGACACTTAAAATATTGGTTTTAGATGGATAACCTGTTTTAGTATTAATAATGTGTGCGTATTTGTTTCCGTTTTCGTCAATTTTAAATTTACGATATGTCCCAGAAGTTGCCATAGCTTGGTCTTTTAAAACTAATGTTTTATTGTAGCTTTGAGAGCCATCATAATTTGGGTTTTCAATGCCAACAGTCCAACCTTTAGCTTTGCTAACATTAATACCTTTTGCTCTTAACTCTCCACCAATATCTACGATATAGTTTTTAATATTTTTAGATTCTAAAAAATCTGCAATTACATCTACTCCATACCCTTTAGCTATCGCGTTAAAATCTATAAAAGAGGCTTCTGGTTTTTTTATTTTACGATCAACTAATCCAACTCTGTTTAAGCCCACAAAACGCATTAAACTATCAATTTTAACACTATCTAAAGTCATTATGTTTTTTTCTGAACCAAAATTCCAAGCATTAACAATCCTTCCAATGGTTGGATCTAAAACACCTTCGGTTTCGCGATAAATTTGCTTTGATGCTTTAAAAACGGTTGTAAAATGATTATCTACTTCAACTTCTTCATTTCGGTTTAACCGTGAAATATCAGAGTTATCTTGATAATTAGACATGGATTTATTAATAATTGCAAACAGACTATCAAACTGTTTATTATAACTTGTACCATCTAAATCAAAATACTGTATACTATAACTTGTCCCAAAAACAGGACCAGATACTTTAAGTAATTGTGGTTCTTTTTTACAAGAAAAAACAATAAATAGGACAGAAAATAAAAGCGTGTATTTTTTCATATAGGCTATGCTGTAAGTTTAAAAGACTACTAATTTTAGGTCTTAATTTAAGTTGGTTTCAATTAATTGAATCCCATTATACTCGATTAAATATTCTTGATTTAAATAAACAGGCAAGTCTTCTCCTTTTGGGTTACCCAATCCAACGCCAGCATATAATATTTTAGAATTATTATCTGTAGCGTGCTTTTTAAATGACTCCATCCAAATAACGTCGTAATTATTAGCATTATCAGGTAATAGCACAGCGCGAACAACTACAAAAAAGTATTGTTTATTTTTATCCATAACTACAAATTGCGGATTACTTTTAAGTTGACTATTAATTGCTATAAACTCAAAACCACGTTTCTCTAGGTCTTTACCTACATGATTCATGGCTAGATTATGTAATTCTTGTTTTGATAGTGCTTTCATATTACAAAAATAAAGTTTATTTCGCTTTCGCGGAAAAAAAGCCGACTAACAAATTACTTAAATCTTGCAAATTTAGAGTTATAGAAAGTAAAGTTAGACACTGGAATTATGGCATCCAATTTTAAGTCATACCAAGGAGACATTGAAGCATCCTCAAGATTTTTTACTAAATGAACACTTTGTGCAGGCGTGTTACCTTGAAATAATAAAAACAAGCTTTCACCTTTATCGTTAACAACTTGATCTGCTAACATTACAATATGACCTGGACTACCACCTAAAATAAGCATGTCGCCTATTTTTAAATCTTCTACTTTGATTACTGGCTCTAACTCGTTAAAAAGTGATAAGGTGCCAGAATACGTATATATTAAATTTAAATAGTTATAAAAATTAGCTTTGCTAGTGTTTGCTGTTGCTGTCTTACTAAAAGTGACTTTATTACCATTTATTTTAGGTCTAAATCCTTTAGCATAATCTGACCAAGAACAGTAATGACCTGAGGTGAAATTAAACCCTATTTGGTCTTTTTTATTGGTTTCCCAAAGGTATTCACTTCTTATCCTAATTAAAGCATCTGCACATTGTTGTAATCCATTTTTAGGTACACTAATATCTAATATGCCTTCATGTCCTTTTTGCCAATAATAAACAGAATTATCATAATTAATAATTTTACTGTCATAAGGTTTTAAAGCATAATTCCTGAGATAATCCTGAAAGCTTCCAATCGGATAATCAACTCTTTTATATCCTTTTGGAGGATTTACCCTAGACGCAATAGTTAAACTATCCTTGTTAATACTTGATTGTATTACACTTTTAGATAACTTATTTACAAATAGCTTAACAGGTTTTGGGTTAAGCCTGTAGACTAAAAGTAACAAGGTTATAAATATAAAAAGAGTAAGAATTATTTTTTTCATACTATGTATAAACGAAAAAGCCCAATACTTTCGTATTGGGCTTTTATCTAAAATTATCTTAAAATTACTTTACAATAATCTTTTTAAATACAGATTTATTACCTGCTTCAACTTTAAGAATATAAATTCCTGTTGCTTTAGCATTTAAATTTATTGTCTTATTAAATAAAGACCCTGTATTAGTATACTTGTCCTTTAATATTTGACGTCCTCTAATGTCATATACTGTAAGTGTTACATCCTCACCTGTACTTATTGATAATGTAACCTCTCCCGAAGTTGGGTTTGGATATACGCTAAATTGATCAAAAGCAAACTCTGCAGTAGATAAACTAGCTTGAGGTACACCAAAATAGAATGTTCCATCAATTCCTGTTGTAAATGTACCAGATACAATAAATTCTGATCCAAAAACTGTTACTGCTGCTGGTACAACTTCTACTTCTGTACCATGCTCTCTAATAATACTTAAAGATGATGCTGTTTGTCCTGTAGCAGCTTCCCATCCAGCTATTTCTGCACTAGTAAAGTAAAACTCGATTACTGCATCAGTACTTGTTACAGCATTTGTTGGTGTAATAGTAAACGTTTTATCTGCAAAAAAGTTTGGTGTAGTATTACCATTATAACTTTGTGCACTATTACCAGCTCTAGATACAAATACATCTAAACAACCAAAATCTTCAATTCCATTATTAGTAATATCTAACATTAAATCAGAACTTACAGCATCACTAGATGTTACTGTTCCTGAAGTTGATAAGCTTAACTGATCTAAAGTTGCAGAATTCTCTACTGTTTGGATAGAAGTCCCTGTGGTAGCATCTACACTTAATGTATCAAATAATAATAAACCATCACCAGGAGTGTTATGGTGTCTGATTACAATTTGTCCTGTTGTACCTGCATAAGGTGTTAAATCATGTGTTCTAATCTCTGTTCCTGTAGCTGGAACTATTCTGTCATTTTCTAATACAAACTCCTCTAAATCAGCATATGCTGTTGGAGTACTTATAGTAGTATAATACACAGAATAATGTTCTTGATAGACACCACTTGTATTGTAAGATCCAACAACATACGATACAGCAACATCAGTTGCACTAGCTGGAATAGTAAATGCTGCAGACACTAAATATTGGTCTGGAGTATATCCACCAGTTCCTGTATTTAAAAGTGTTCCATTAGACTCAGAAAGAGCAGTATCTCCAACAATATCTCCAAAACCATCTAAGCCACCAACACCTGCATACCATGCGTTACCATCTCCATCTCTATCATATACTGATAAACCAGTACCATCATCAAAATTATTAGTATACACATTAACAGTAGTTGTTAATGCTGCTGCTGCATCATCATTTAAAATTGTTAATTGATGATTCGCTGCAGAAGCCAATGTACTTCCTGTAGTAGTAACGTTTAAATTAAGTATAACTGTTTCATCAGCTTCTACAAAACTATCATTATAAACTCTTAAAGTAATTACATTACTTCCTGTTGCAGTAGTTGCTCCTGTTGCAAAAACAACCGAGTTGTTTACTAATTCAAAATCTTCGCCTTCAACTGCTGTACCTGTTGCAACTAGTGTAGCAGTAGCTGTAGCATCACCACCTTCAGATATATTTAAATCAAAATTATAATCTACAAAATCACAATCGCTACCTTCTAATGCTGACGTTGGTGCTGTTGTAGTAAAACTAATAGTTGGTTGAGAAGGATTACATACGTTAGATGCATTTAACTCCATACGTCTAGGACTAGACTGCATGACAGCAACAATTCTATCTTTTTGATTTTGTGTAAAAGTATCCATACACGCATCTGGCGTATAATCCATATAGTTTTGTACTTGGTCATTTCCTAAACCATCACTAACACAATTATCCACTGTTACGCAAGAGTAATTTGGTTGATTAGAATCTGGTGTATCTGCACAAAAATCTCCTGCTGAACTACCACCAACACAGTTGGAATTATCTCCCCAAATATGACGTAAACCTAACCAGTGTCCAACTTCATGTGTCATTGTTCTACCTAAATTATACGTTGGGTTAAGCATAAATGTACCATCATCTTCAGCTAATGTACCCATTGAGTCAAAAGCTGCAACTACACCATCTGTATTAGCTGCTCCTCCACTTGTATTCAATCCGATTAAACCAGAATTACTAGGAAACTGTGCGTATCCTAACAAACCTCCTAAACCAGGATTAACATTATCATCCAAAGCATTTCCACCTGGACGTATAGTCCACATATTTAAATACATTGTTGGATCCCACTGTGTATTTGTTTTCATAGTTTCCACATCAGATCTAATTTCCCAATCTCCAGTATTAGATGGCGTTTGGTTATTACTATATGGTGTTATTACGTGTCTAACAACTCCTGTTGTTGGATTACCACTTTCATCTTGTTGCGCAATACAAAAATTTATCTCAACATCAACAGCTGCTCCAGTACTATTTACACCTCCTGGTGTACCTGCTAATCTTCTATAATCCTCATTCATTACCTGAATTTGAGATAACGCTTGTGCATCTGTAATATTTTCTCCTGTACCCAAAGCATCACCATCGTGAACAACGTGGATAATTACAGGTATATTATATACTACTTGCTGACTTCTACCACTTGCTCTGTCTGCTTGAATTTGAGACAACTTTGGCGCTAACCATTCTTCAAATTGAGCATCATTTGCTCTATTTGGATATTTTTGTTGAAGTAAAAGTTCGTTTTCATCAGTTAAACATTTAGCATAACCAGTGACTTCGATAGACTGTTTAGTAGCTTCTGTTAATTCAAAAGGACCTCCATTAATTTGAAGGTTTGAATTTAAACTAGAATTACTACTTTGAATTTGCGCTACTGCGGAAACACTAGCACTCAAAAATAAAAAGGAAAATAAACCTTTAAGTGTAATTTTATTCATATTGATGTTTTAATAAACGTTAAAATGTTACTTTTTGCCGAATTTACGGAACATAATAAAAAAAATACGAAACTTTAACACACTATTTTGGTATACCAAAAAAAAGCCAGAACTGTTAAGTTCTGGCTTTAAAATATAATAATTAGAAGTTGAGCATTTTAGCCTCCAAAATCATCAAATCTGATGTTTTCATCATCGATACCAAAATCTTCTCCCATTTTTTGTACTGCTTGATTCATTAATGGTGGTCCACAGAAATATAACTCTATATCTTCCGGAGCATCATGCTTAGATAAATATTGATCAATCACAACTTGGTGAATAAATCCAACAAACCCATCACCTGACTCATCATTAATATCTGATTTCAATTTCCAATTATCAGCTTCCGTTGGGTCTGATAATGCAATAAAGAACTTAAAGTTCGGGAAATCTTTTTCTAAAGCTCTAAAATAGTGAATGTAGAATAATTCTGCTTTAGAACGTCCACCATACCAATACGTTACTTTACGACCAGTTTTGATAGTTCTAAATAACTCATATAAATGAGAACGCATTGGAGCCATACCTGCACCTCCACCAACATAAAGCATTTCTGCTTCAGACTCGTTGATAAAGAATTCACCGTAAGGTCCCGAAATTGTTACTTTATCTCCAACTTTTTGGTTAAAGATATAAGACGATGCTACTCCTGGATTTACATCCATCCAGCCACCTTTAGCACGATCAAAAGGAGGTGTTGCAACACGTACATTAAGCATAATTTTTCTTCCTTCGGCAGGGTAAGAAGCCATAGAGTAAGCTCTTTCAACTAACTCGTCATTTTTCATCACTAATGGTCTTAAACCAAATTTATCCCAATCTGCTTCAAACTTATCTGGCTCTCCTGGGTGATCCTCTGGATGTGCAGTAATATCCATTTCTGAATAATTAACTGTACAATTTGGAATTTCAATTTGAATATATCCACCTGCTTTGTAGTTCATATCCTCAGGGATCTCCACTACAAACTCTTTAATAAAAGTCGCTACGTTGTAGTTAGATACAACAGTTGCTTCCCATTTTTTAATCCCGAATACTTCTTCTGGAATGGTAATTTCCATGTCTTGTTTAACCTTTACTTGACAAGATAAACGTGCACCATGTGCAAGTTCTTTTCTTGAGAAGTGAGGTGTTTCTGTAGGCAAAGCTTCACCTCCACCAGATAATACGTGACATTCACATTGGATACAAGTTCCACCACCACCACAAGCTGATGGCAAGAAAATTTTATTGTTTCCTAATGTTGATAGTAAAGTACCTCCTGAAGATACTTCTATTTCGCGTTCGCCATTTATTAAAATCTTTACTGGACCAGATGGCGATAATTTTTGTTTAACAAACAACAGTAAGCTTACTAATACTAATGTAATTAATAAAAATGCTGCTACGGTTGCTAATACTGTCCCTAATGTTCCTGCTGCTAAAATCATGTTACTCTACTATTTTAGTATTGTTAGCTAATTCTTTTGACTCAACAGTTTTAGTCTCTACTTTAACTGTCTTTTCTTTTTTAGGTGCTTCTTCATCTCCTCCAGTCAACATACCTCCAAAACTCAAGAAACCAATTCCCATTAATCCTGTAATGATAAATGTGATTCCTAATCCTCTTAATGGTGCAGGTACATTACTGTATCTGATCTTTTCTCTAATTGCTGCAATTGCAAGAATAGCTAAAAACCATCCAATACCTGAAGATATACCATAATTAAATGCTAATCCTAAAGTTTCAATTTCTCTTGACTGCATAAATAATGATCCTCCTAATATCGCACAGTTTACTGCAATAAGTGGTAAGAAAATACCTAAAGAGTTATATAATGATGGCGAAAACTTTTCTACCACTATCTCTACTAATTGTACCATTGTTGCAATGGTAGCGATAAACATAATAAATGATAAGAAACTTAAATCATAATCAGCATATTCTGATCCTAACCAAGATAAAGCTCCTGGTTGCAAAATATATTGATCCAGTAACCAGTTTAATGGTACTGTAATAGCTAATACAAATATTACTGCTGCACCTAAACCTACAGCTGTTGCTACTTTTTTAGATACTGCTAGGTAAGAGCACATTCCTAAGAATACAGCAAATACCATGTTGTCTATAAAAATCGACTTGAAAAATAATTCTAAATGTTCCATAATATTTTTAGTCTTCGATTAATGCTTTATTTCTACTACGTTGTACCCAAATGATAAGTCCAACAATTATTAATGCCATAGGAGGCATTAACATAAATCCGTTGTTTTCGTATCCTATAGAATATACTCCTGTTTTTTCGATTGGATCTCCTAAGACTGGTATTCCGAAAAGTGTACCAGACCCTAAAAGTTCTCTAAAAAAACCAACAATCATTAAGATTACTGCATAACCTAAAGAGTTTCCAATTCCGTCAAGGAAAGACCTCCAAGGTTTGTTAGCTAAAGCAAAAGCTTCAAAACGTCCCATAATAATACAGTTAGTAATAATTAACCCAATAAATACTGAAAGAGTCTTACTTAGCTCGTAAGCAAACGCTTTTAACACTTGATCTACAATAATTACTAATGAAGCAACTACAATAAGTTGTACAATAATTCGGATTTTAGAAGGTATGATGTTTCTCATTAAAGAGATAACGACGTTACCTATTCCTAATACAAACATTACAGCAATACCCATTACCAACGACGCTTTTAACTCTGCGGTAATAGCTAAAGCAGAACAAATACCTAATACTTGAATAGTAATAGGGTTATTATCCGCTAAAGGATCTGTTATTAACTTTGCGTCTTTTTTTGAAAGTAGTCCCATAATTAATTGCTAGCTAGTTTTTTTAAGTTCTCGAAATACGGTTGGTATAACTTTAAATCTTTTTTAATCATTGCTGTTACACCATCTCCTGTGATAGTTGCTCCTGCTAATGCATCAACTTCGTAATCGTCTTTAATTTCGTTTTTAGGATCATTATTACCTTTTGCAACTGTAATACCTTTAAAGACACCTGCGTCAGTTAGTAATTTTTCGCCATAAAAATCATCCATAAAGTAACGTTGCTTAATATTAGCTCCTAAACCTGGTGTTTCTCCTTTGTGATCAAAAAATGTACCTTGAACAACCATGTTTTCATCTAAAGCAACATAACCCCAAATAGCATCCCAAAGTCCTTTACCTCTTATTGGTGCGATGTAAAATGTTTTACCATCTTTTTCCCCTATAAATAAAGGTAAACGTCTTGTTCCTCCGTTTTTAGCTTTTGCTTGTTCCTTTTTAACATCAATTAAATAGGCTTGTTTATCTTCTTTAGCAACTCCGTTTTCTATAACTAGTTGCTTTGTGATATATTTTGCGAATTCTACTGATACTTTTGGTGATTTTTTACCAGAACCATTATCTACTAATTCTTTTGAAACAAAAGTTATATCTCCTGTCCCTTCATTACCATTTACACCCATTGCATACAGAATATTCTGTTGCTTTTCCATACGTTCTTGCTCTACAATTGTTGGTTTTAAAGTAGATGCTGTAAACGCTAATAATGATCCTACAACTAGTACCATTACAATTGCAAATATTAAGGTGTATGAATTTTTATCTGTGTTCATTGCCATGATTATGCTGTTTTAACTTTTAAACGTTTCATTCTGCGTTTTACGTTTCCTTGTATTACGTAATGGTCAATAGTTGGTGCAAAGACATTCATTAATAGAATGGCTAAAAACACACCTTCTGGATACGCTGGATTAAATACACGAATCATTATTGAAATGAAACCAATTAAAAATCCATAAATCCATTTACCTTTATTTGTTTGAGATGCTGTTACTGGATCCGTTGCCATGTAAACAGCACCAAATAAAATACTACCAATAATTAAATGTTGCCAAAATGGTACATTCATTAATCCGTAAAATTTGCTAGATTCTCCAATCCACTCAGCAGAAACAACTCCGTTAAATATTAATCCCATTGTTAAAGCTCCTATTAAAGTAGAGACAATAATTCTCCAACTTCCAACCTTAGTAAAGATTAAAAATAGAGCTCCAATGATGATTAATAACTTAGAGGTTTCTCCAACTGATCCTGGAATAAATCCAAAAAACATATCCATATAATCAATACCTGCTAAACTACTATTTTGTGCATAAGCACCAAGTAATGTTTCTCCTGATATTGCATCTGCAGTACCTGCACGCTCAACCGCTTCATGTACCCAAACTTTATCTCCTGACATCCATGTTGGATATGCAAAAAACAAGAAAGCACGAATGGTTAATGCTGGGTTTAGGATGTTCATCCCTGTTCCTCCAAAAACTTCTTTACCTATTACTACACCAAAAATTACTGCTACAGATAACATCCATAATGGAATATCAACTGGCACTATTAATGGCACTAACATACCTGTTACTAAGTAACCTTCTTCTACTTCATGACCTTTAATTACTGCAAAAATAAATTCTACAATAAGACCAACTCCATAAGATACAATTACCAATGGTAATACTGTCCAAGCTCCAACTACAAAGTTATCCCAAGTGATAAAATTTGCAAATAGCGACGCTTCTCTAGTTATACCTGCTGCTGCATCAATAGCTGCATAATGTTGGTAACCTGCATTAAAAATACCAAATATTAAACATGGTATTAATGCCATGATTACAATATTCATTGTACGTTTTAAATCATCTGCTGCCTTAATGTGCGTTCCACCATGAGTGGTTTCATTTGGCAAGTATAAAAAAGTATGAATTGCGTTAAACGCAGGAGCCATCTTGGTCCCTTTATACTTTTCTTTTAAATTATGTAAATTACTTTTTAAGCCCATTATCCTATTTCTTTAAGCATTAAGTCTAAACCTTCTCTAATTATCTTTTGGTGTGGTTGTTTTGACACACATACAAATTCTGTTAAAGCAAAATCTTCTGGTGCTACTTCATACATACCTAAAGCTTCCATTTCGTCCAAATCTTTGTACATACAAGCTTTTAAAATTTGCATTGGAAAGATGTCTAAAGGAAATACTTCTTCGTAATTACCTGTAATAACAAAAGCTCTATGCTCTCCGTTAGTATTAGTATTTAAGTCAAACTTTTTATTTGGTGTTAACCATGAAAAAGTTAAAGCTCTAGAAGTAGAAACTTTATTAAAAACTGGCTTGTTCCATCCAAAAAACTCATAATCATCACCTTCAGGGATTACAGAAATTGTATTACTATAATAATCTAAATTCCCATCTGGTTTAACTTGTTTTCCAGTTAATACATTTCCAGAAATGATACGATCGTTACCGTTTTTATCCACACCATTGTCATAAACCATAGTTGCGATTTCGCTTCCTAATTTAGTTTTGAAATAACGTGGTTTTTTAACTGAAGAACCTACTAAAGCAACAATACGCTCTGCATTAAAGCGTCCTGTTAACAATAATTCTCCAATAATAACAAGGTCCTGAGCATTAACTGTCCAAACAACCTCACCTTTATTAACTGGATCTATTTTGTTAATCTGGGTTCCAACATTTCCTGATGGATGCGGACCAGACACCTTGTGCAAAGTTATATCTGAAAGTCCTGCTAATGGCGAATTACCATTTTTTGCAACACTTACATGTACTTTACCATTAGTTAATTTGCTTAAAGCAGTAACAGCAGCTTGCAGCTCAGCCTCCTTCCCTTGTAGGACGTAATCTAAATCTGCGACTAAAGGTGCACTTGCATAAGCTGATATAAATATAGCTTTAGGCATGTTTGCAGGATTTGCAATAACATCATATGGACGTTGTTTTACAAAAGCCCAACATCCTGACTCTAATAAACGTGATTTAATAGCTTCAGCATTAGCTGAATTTAAATCTAGCTTACCATAATCCTGAAACGCTTGCTCCTTGTCTGCTTGAATTTTTACTGAAAGTATTTTTCTTTTTTCACCACGAGCTACCTCAATAATCTGTCCTGAAACAGGAGATACAAATTTTACAGCTTCATTAGACTTATCGTAAAAAACAGGTTGTCCTGCCTTTACTTTATCGCCTTCTTTAGCCATTAATTTTGGTGTAACTTGATGAAAATCTTCAGGTCTAATTGAATAATAATTGCTAACAATAGCGTTTTCGGTAACCTTTTCGGCTGCTCCGACTAATTTAATATCCAGACCTTTTTTAATCTTAATGTCGTTTGACATATTATAAATCTATTGGTTAATAGTTATACTGATTGTGATTTTTATAGGCTTAAAAATCCGTGCAAATTTAATAATAAATAGATAATTAATTGACTATTTAAAAAAAAACTTTTAGGCATAGATTTTGTTTATCTTTGTTATATAAAACTGCTCACAAATGCTTAACAACATTAAACATATTTTTTTAACTTTTTTAATCACTACTATTAGCTTTGCTCAAGTTAAAGAAATAATACCGCCTGATTATGTAAAGTCAATCTATTTTAATGGAGGAACATCAGAAAGTCAATTACCAATCATTCAACTTGGTCAACCTTTACTTTTAGAATTTGACGTATTAAATGGTAATGAAGATGATTATTATTACGAGATTAAGCACTATAATTTTGATTGGACGCCTTCCATATTAGTTGAGTCAGAATATTTAGATGGTTTTGATGAACAACGTATTAGAGAATACGAAAACTCTTTTAACACTTTACAAACTTTTTCTCATTATAAAGTTAGCATTCCAAACCAATTTACAAAAAGCATTAAACTTACCGGAAACTATATTATCACTATTTATGATGATTATGATGATATTATTTTTAGCCGAAAATTTATGGTATACCAACAACAAGCTAATGTTGGCCTACAAATTAGACGCTCTCGTGACGTTTCAACAATCGAACAAAAACAATCTGTAGACATCACAATAAGCTCGGGTCAATTACAATTTGTAAATCCTACCGAGACTGTAAAAACAGTAATAATTCAAAATAACAATTTAAAAACCGCTATTACGGATTTAAAACCTCAATACATTTTAGGTAACGAGTTAAGCTACAGATACAATGAATCCTCTAGCTTTTTTGGAGGCAATGAGTTTTTAAGTTTTGAAAACAAAGAAATACGAGCAGCAAATAATGGTGTACAATATATTAGCTTAGAAGATCTATATCAAACCTATTTATACACCAACACCTCTCGCGCTGACCTAGAATACACCTACAATCCAGATATAAATGGAAACTTTTTTATAACAGCCTTAAACTCGGACAAACCAGAAACTGAAGCAGATTATGCTTGGGTACATTTTGCTTTACAATATCCAACTATTGAAGAAGGTCAATCCATTCATGTTTATGGAAATTTTAATAATTATGATATTGAACCACAAACTAAACTTAAACATTTTGAAGAAGAAGGTGTTTACAGTATTGCTATAAAATTAAAGCAAGGTTTTTATAATTATAAATATGCAATTGTCGACAAAAATGGCAACATAGACGAACATACTATTGGAGGTAGCTTTTGGCAAACAGAGAACAACTATAAAGTTTTAGTGTATTACAAAGAATTAGGAGCTAGATATGACAAAATAATTGGTTTAGGCGAAGCTAATTCGGTTGGGATTACCAATTAACACTCATTAAAAGTAAGTTTTATCCCATTATATCGACCAAATAAATATATAATTTTCTTATTTTTACAATAAGCAACTACATACTAACATGGTACAACAAGTTACAAAAGGGATAAAAATATCCGTAGACACTAAATTTGAAGGCACGTTTTATAAAAACTATAAAATTAACTTTGCTTTTGGATATGACGTAACCATTGAAAACCAAAGTAAGGATGTTGTCCAGCTTAATGCTAGACATTGGACTATTTTGGATGCACTTAATAATATTGAGATTGTAGCAGGAGAAGGCGTAATTGGACAAAAACCAGTTTTACAACCTGGTGAGAGTCACACCTACTCTTCTGGTTGTTTACTTACCTCTCCATTTGGAGCCATGAAAGGTTTTTACAGTATGATAAATTACTCAACAGCTAAAAACTTTGAAGTTATTATTCCTACTTTTAAATTAAGCGCTCCATTTGCACTTAACTAAAACTACATACTCTGATTCTTTCTATATAAAAGAACCATTCTTCCTTTAACTACAAATATTTTACGGTTTTACTAACCGTAATAACCCAACAAAAAATTGTAACTTTGTAGTATTATTTTTAAACTAAAAACACAACACTTATCATGGGAAAAGGATTTTTCAATGTACCAATTGCGGTGAATGAACCTGTAAAAAGTTACGCTCCTGGCTCTCCAGAAAGAGCAGCAGTTTTAGACGCTTATAAAACAATGTTTAACAGCAAAATTGATGTACCTATGTACATTAATGGACAAGATGTTACAACAGAAAAAACACATACAATGTCTCCTCCACATGACCATAAACATGTTGTTGGAACACACGCCATTGCGGAAAAAAAACATATTGACCAAGCAATATCAACTGCTTTAGAAGCTAGAACAGCTTGGGCAGACACACCTTGGGAACATAGAGCTGGTATCTTTTTAAAAGCAGCCGAATTAATCGCAGGCCCTTACAGAGCAAAGATTAATGCTGCTACAATGATAGCACAATCAAAAACTGTACACCAAGCAGAAATCGATGCAGCTTGTGAGCTGATTGACTTTTTACGTTTTAACGTACAGTACATGACAGAGATTTATCATGACCAACCAGAAAGCACAAGTGATGCCTGGAACCGTCTAGAATACAGACCTCTTGAAGGCTTTGTATATGCTGTCACACCTTTTAACTTTACTGCAATTGCTGGAAACTTACCTGCTTGTATGGCATTAATGGGTAACGTTGTTGTATGGAAGCCAAGTGATTCTCAAATATATTCTGCTAAAGTAATCATGGATGTATTTAAAGAAGCAGGTGTACCTGCAGGTGTAATTAACGTTGTATTTGGTGACCCAGTCATGATTACAGATACCGTTTTAGCTAGTCCAGATTTCTCTGGTTTACACTTTACAGGTTCTACTTATGTATTTAAAGAGTTATGGAAACAAATAGGTAACAACATACACAACTATAAAACGTATCCTAAAATTGTTGGAGAAACAGGAGGAAAAGATTTTATAGTTGCACACAAAACTGCACATCCTAAACAAGTAGCTACTGCAATTGTAAGAGGTGCTTTTGAGTTTCAAGGACAAAAATGTAGTGCAGCCTCTAGAGCTTATGTTTCGAAAAGTATTTGGAACGAGGTTAAAGGTTATGTAATTGAAGATGTTAACTCATTTAAAATGGGATCTCCAGAAGATTTAAGCAACTTTGTTACTGCTGTAATCCATGAAGGATCTTTTGATAAGTTAGCTAAATATATAGATCAAGCTAAAGCAGATAGTAATGTAGAAATTATTGTTGGAGGAAACCACGACAAAACTAAAGGTTACTTTATCGAGCCTACAGTTATTGTTACTGAAGACCCTAACTATACTACAATGCGTGAAGAGTTATTTGGTCCAGTAATGACAATTTATGTTTATGATGATGATAAATTTACTGAAACATTAACATTAGTTGATCAAACAAGCGAGTATGCTTTAACTGGAGCAATTTTAGCACAAGACAGATACGCAGTTGTACAAGCAACTAAAGCATTACAAAACTGTGCTGGAAATTTCTATATTAATGACAAACCAACAGGTGCTGTTGTTGGACAACAACCATTTGGAGGTGCAAGAGCATCTGGAACAAATGATAAAGCTGGTAGCGCTTTAAACTTATTACGTTGGGTATCTCCAAGAATGATTAAAGAAACTTTTGTAACTCCTGTAGATTACAGATATCCTTTTTTAGGAGAATAGTACTTTAAGTATACTATCACACATAAAAAAACGCGAACCAAATGGTTCGCGTTTTTTGTTCTATTCACTTTAGTAAAATAAATTTACTTTTTAAGCTCTAATTTTTCTGCAAAGTAATCACAAAAATCTTTCATTGTAGCAGTCATTTTTTCGTCCTGAGTTGCTCTATTAAAAGTATCACTCATAGCTACTAATGTTTGATGAAAAAACACTTTCATTTCATCCACTGGCATATCCTTTGTCCATAAGTCAATTCTTAAAGATTCCTGCGCTACATTATCCCAAACGGATAGCATCATTGCTTTAGCTTCAGCATTTTTAATACCTCCATCTTGTGCTGTCCAATTTAATTTTTCAGGCACTCTGTTTTCGTCTAACTCAACTTTTAAAGTTATTTCTGATGTTATTTTAGCCATTACTGTCTTGGTTTATATTTAGATTTATTAAATACGATTTGTGCTGGAGTATTAAGCAACTCTGTTAATGTAACAGAGTTATTATCCATGTAGGCTTTTACAATTTGCCAGCCAACAAATTGCCCTACTTTACCTGGAGACTCATTATCTATTTCTGCTAAATAAAATTTTGAGAAAGGTGCTGGATTGATAAAACGATTAGGTAATTTAGAGTCTGTGCTGTACAACAACTCTTTGTCAATAAAGTATTGCCAAATTTGCTCTTGATTGGCATATACCCAATCTAATTGCAATTGTGTGTATCCTATTTTTTGAGCATCAGTTTTAAATGGTATAATCTTATCTTTTATATACAAAAGCTTCCCTGAATAGATCATCTCTTCTAACAAGTTTGTACGTTTAGAGTTTAACACCATCTTCTCTGCATAAGCATTTGCCAAGTCTACGACTATCTGATCCGCAGTCATGTTAGCAGAAATATAAGTTTGTAAGCCTTGATAGAAAAAATGATCTGATCCTAAAAAAGTATCTAACTCTAAAATAGCAATAGTATCTGTTACAATTACCTTGTTGCGGTAATCAACATCAGAGGTCGATGTGATAACTCTAGGTGTCTTAAAATTTGGGAAATAATACTTTAAGTGTTTAAACAATTGCTTAATTTCCTGCGTTTCTGTTTTTAAGTCTGGAAATATTTTAATAGTCTCTTCGCTTAATTGATTTTGCAAAGTATCATTCATTTTTTGTATCCAAAATTGGTCGTCAAACTGTTTAGGAAACATAAATGGATAAGCCATTTTTAATTGCGGTAAATCTTCTGGCTTAGCTTCCGCGAAAGCGATATCAAAACGCTCTACAGCAAGATTTATATCAATCATAGCTATTTTGACTGCTTCTTTATTATCATCTTGACAAGAAAACAATGTAAAAAACAATGATATTATTAAAATGAATACTCTCATAAAACTTAAGGTCTCTTAATTTTTATTACTAAAGGGATTACTTTATTTTTGTTAGGCAAAGGTACTATACTTTGCTTTAAATTCTTTGATTATGCAAACAGAAAAAGTTGTAAAACATATTGTAGATTGGTTAAAAACATATGCTAATAACGCAAAAGTAAATGGTTTTGTTGTTGGTATTTCTGGCGGAATTGACAGTGCTGTAACCTCTACCCTTTGTGCAGAAACTGGTTTAAAGGTACTTTGTGTAGAAATGCCTATCCATCAGGCTGCCAGTCACGTCTCTAGAGGTCAAGAACATATTGAGCAATTAAAAAAACGTTATCCCAATGTGGAAGGGATTATATCTGACCTAACACCTGTTTTTGAAGAATTTAAAACAGAAGTGACCCTAGAAGGTAAAAAAGAAGTGGTGGATATGGCTCTTGCCAATACACGTGCAAGATTACGTATGACGACATTATATTATCATGCTGGTTTACTAGGTTTATTAGTTGCTGGTACTGGTAATAAAGTAGAAGATTTTGGTGTTGGGTTTTACACAAAGTATGGTGATGGTGGAGTAGATTTAAGTCCTATTGCAGATTTAATGAAAAGTGAAGTGTATAAGTTAGGTGAATTTTTAAATGTTCCAGAATCCATAATTAAAGCTGCACCTAGTGATGGTTTATTTGGAGATGCACGAAGTGACGAAGACCAAATTGGTGCATCTTACCCAGAATTAGAATGGGCTATGAAAATGAAAGATGAAGGGAAAACTATATCTGACTTTGAAGGAAGAGAATTAGAAGTCTTTAAAATATTTAAACGATACAATACCAACAACTTACACAAAATGGTTGCAATTCCTGTCTGTAATATCCCTAAAGATTTAATCTAATAGTCCTTAATCCTATAATTTTATATACCTTTACGACGCTATTATTATTTCTATAACTCAAGTCTTTTTTTAATTAAAAAGGCCCTAAAAAACTAATTGACCATGGTTAAACTAATGGTTGCGGATAATCATCCTATAGTAACTAAAGGATTAGAATTGGTATTTGCTAACTCTAGAGACATAAAATTTGTCGCATCGGTTGCAGATGGCGAAGCTATTTTTGACGCACTAAAACAGTACACAACAGACATCTTAATTTGCGAAATTGACTTACCTAAACTAAATGGTATAAGTGTATTACGTCGCATTAAAAAAGAAAACCCAGAAGTAAAAGTTATTATTTACAGCGCACAGCAAGAAGAAGTTTATGCTGTAAGTGCTATTAAGGCTGGAGCAGATGGCTATGTTAACAAATCCACTGACTTACTAACTTTAAAAGATGCTATAATGAAAGTGTATTTGGGCGGACTTTACATAAGCCCAAATTTATCTAGAAAAATTGCATTGGATAAAAACAGTGGAAAAAGTAATTACTACAAAAAACTATCTACAAGAGAGGTTGAAGTTTTAAAGCTTTTATCTAACGGTAGACGTAACAAAGAAATTGCTGAGGAATTACAGATTAATGAAAAAACGGTTAGTACCTATCGTGCTAGGCTAATGAAAAAGCTTAATGTAACTAACTTAATTGATTTAGTAAACCAAGCAAAAAGTTTAGATCTATAAAGCTCTATTTAGCTTTCTTGACAACAACATTTTTAAACCTGAGTAATCCTTGACTTCTTCAAGGATTTCTCGGTTTATAGTGTTTTTATCTTCTAATGTTTCTTTTTGAAACTGTAATACTTTTTGATCAATTAAAAAGCAACGTAAAGTCAAAATTGTCTCGCTAACTAATTGCGCAACAGAGTCTATTTTTGTTTTTGGAAAAATATTATTACGATGCCAGTCGGATAACGCATAACGCTCATCCTCCATTAAAATAGATGTGATTTCTGAGGCTAAAACAGGATCTATTGTGTTAATAATGCTTTCTATTTTAAATTCTGGATTTTGATTTAAAGCTTCAATTATTGCAAAATAAATATCTTTAAACTGTGGGTTTAAAAATTCCATTTCGTCTTCTTGTAAGTCTAAGTATATTTTTTCAAACACTTTAGCTTCTTGAACAACTGGTTCTAACTCCAACTGACCATTGTCTGCTTCTTTTAAAACTAAGTCCTCAAAATCTTCTTTTCTGTTTCCGTAAAGTAGTAGTATCTCAATAATTTTTCGCTCTAAGGTATATTGCACATCAACCTTTTTAACTGCTGGTTGACTTTTAATAACTTCAAAAGCTTGCGGATTTTGAGGTTGTTTTGCTGCTTCATTTTGCTCTTTATTAGTCATTTGAGCTAGAGTAGAAAACAAAACTTCTTCACTTATATCCATTATCCTTGCACACTCTTGGATGTAAATTTCTGTTTTAATTCTATCCGGAATTTTAGCAATACTATTTACAATATCTCTAATGGTTTCGGCCTTTTTAATTGGATCGTTTTTAGCACTTTCATATAAAACCGAAGCTTTAAACTGGATAAAATCCTTAGCATTTTGATCTAAATAGGCTGTTAGCTCCTCTAATGTATTTGATTTTGCAAAGCTATCTGGATCCTCTCCTTCTGGAAACGTACAAACCTTAACATTCATCCCTTGCTCTAGGATTAAATCTATACCTCTTAAAGAGGCTCTCATACCTGCAGCATCACCATCAAATAAAACAGTAATGTTTTTTGTTAAACGGTTAATTAATCTAATTTGGTCACTAGTTAAGGCTGTACCAGAACTAGAAACTACATTTTTAATTCCTGTTTGATGAAATTGGATTACATCTGTATAACCTTCTACTAAATAACAATTATCCTCCTTTGCAATGGATTGTTTAGCATGATAAATACCATATAAGACTTTACTTTTATGATACAAGTCGCTTTCTGGACTGTTTAAATATTTAGCAGCTTTTTTATCATTTGTTAAAATACGACCACCAAATCCTAAAACACGACCACTCATACTTTGTATAGGAAACAAAACACGTCCTTTAAAACGGTCAAACTGCTTAGTCTCCTTAACTATAGTTAGTCCTGTAGCTTCTAAAAACTCTAAATTATATCCTTTTTTTAAGGCTGCATCTGTAAAGGCACTCCATTGATCTAAACTGTAACCAAGTTCAAACTTTTTAATAGTTTCTGTTGTAAAGCCTCGCTCCTTAAAATAACTTAATCCTATTGCTTTACCTTGATCTGTATTATGTAGTGTGTTTTGAAAATAACTGCTAGCAAACTCACTAACTAAATATAAGCTTTCACGTTTATCTTGCGCTTGTTTTTGCTCGTTAGATTGCTCAGTTTCTTCTATTTCAATATTATACTTTTTAGCTAAATATTTAATAGCTTCTGGATAAGTAAAATGTTCATGCTCCATTAAAAAAGCAACGACGTTTCCTCCTTTTCCACTTGAAAAATCTTTCCAGATTTGCTTAACTGGCGACACCACAAAACTTGGAGAACGTTCTTCTGAAAAAGGACTTAATCCTTTAAAATTACTTCCTGCTTTTTTCAGCTGAACAAAATCACCAATAACCTCTTCCAGTCTGGCTGTTTCATATACTTGGTCTATGGTAGATTTTGTAATCAAGATTAAATTTTATTGAATTTTTAGAATGTAAAAGTAATACAAAATAAGACGTTTTTCAATTCAGAAACTTTTAAGTTTTGACGTTTTTAGAATTAAATAAGTTTGAAACTGCGTTAATAATACTAATTTTTTAAACCTTTAAACCTAAATAGCATTGGGAAGCATATAATTAGTTTTAAGGCAAAAAAAAACCGGAATATGTTCCGGTTTTTCATTTTATTTTAAGTAAAACAACTATTTCTAGTCATTAACGCTTAACTTAGTTATAGTTAAATACTCAACTTCTTCGTCATCACCTTCATCATTTACAATCATTTCTTTTTCTTTCTCGTAAGTGATAGTAAAGCTTGTTCCAATTAACTCATCAGAATCAAGATCAAAGTTTTCAAAAACATCTTCTGAAAGATAGTTAAATTCCATTTTTTCTGTCTTATCACCTTTAGTGATTGTAAATACGTAATTAGTATCCTCTACACCATCATAAACTCCAGATACTACTTGATTTTTTGAAATTGTAAAAGAACTTAAAGTTAGGCTTAAAAAAGCAATTGTTAAAACTAAAATTTTTGTTTTCATTTTAATACTATATTAAAGTTGATATTGTGTTAATGGGTTTCGGATTTTAGCCACCTCAAGTCCGAATCTGCTTTTAGTATTGTTTTCCTTAAAAACAATAACACGTGGTTTTACTTTAAATACGTTTAGTACTATCTGTTTAGATTATGAAACTATTTTTTTAGTTTAAATTTTATTTTTTTTTAAAAATCGTGATCTTGCTCTTCACTTTCTTCTAATTGAGGGTCTTGTACTGCTTCTGGATCATCATCTTCAAAATCCTCGTAGTCATCCTCATCGTAGTTTTCCATTGTTTTTACCAATTTAGTACTAACCTTAACTAGATATTTAGTATCTTCTGTAGTTACTTCTACAGCTTCAATTAACTCGTTTTTAGCGTTTCTAAATTCGATAATATGATCTTCATCGTATCCTTCTGGATATTTATCCACTAACAGCTTTAAAATTTCTGGTGTTAGCTTTTTAAAATCAACAATGACGCGTTTTAAATTGTCTGGCTTTTTCATTTTTTTATAGCAATTATAATCCTAATATATATGCAAAGATAAGTGGTGCAACAATTGTTGCGTCACTTTCAACAATAAATTTTGGTGTATCAATATCTAATTTACCCCAAGTAATTTTCTCGTTTGGAACTGCTCCAGAATACGATCCATAACTTGTAGTTGAGTCGCTAATTTGACAAAAATAACTCCAAAAAGGTGTCTCTGTACGCTCCATATCTTGGTATAACATTGGCACCACGCATATTGGAAAATCTCCTGCAATACCTCCACCTATTTGGAAAAATCCGATTCCTTTTTGAGAGTTGTCTGTGTACCAGTCTGCAAGAAAGGTCATGTACTCAATCCCAGATTTCATTGTGCTTGCTTTAAGTTCTCCTTTTAATACATAACTAGCAAAAATATTACCCATTGTACTGTCTTCCCAACCTGGACATACTATTGGTAAGTTTTTTTCTGCTGCAGCATACATCCAAGAGTCTTTTAAATCAATCTCATAATACTCCTCTAAAACGCCTGATAATAGCATTTTGTACATATATTCATGCGGTAAATAACGCTCGCCTTTTGCTTCTGCATCTTTCCATATTTTTTCTATATGGTGTTGTAAGCGTCTAAATGCTTCGTGTTCTGGAATACAAGTATCTGTAACACGGTTAAGTCCTTTTTCTAACAAGTCCCATTCTTCTTGAGGTGTTAAATCACGATAATTAGGTACACGCTTGTAATGTGAATGTGCAACTAAATTCATTATATCTTCTTCAAGATTTGCTCCTGTACAAGAAATAATATGCACTTTATCTTGTCTAATCATTTCTGCAAAACTTTTACCAAGTTCAGCAGTACTCATAGCTCCTGCTAATGACACTAACATTTTAGCTCCATTATCCAATTGCGTTTCATACCCTTTTGCTGCATCAACTAAAGCTGCTGCATTAAAGTGTAAATAATGGTGTTGAATAAATTGTGATATTGGTCCTTTAGTACTCATCGTCTTCGTTAAATTTTGAACTATTATTTTTTTGTTTGTTACTGTCGTAAGTATTGTCATACTCGTCCTCTACACCTTGATCCATAAACTTATAGCTTAGCATTTTATAGTATAATTTTGCTGCTAAAAAGTCTGATGATTTGTCAACTGTGTTTGGACATAACTCTACTATATCAAAACCTACCACATTTTTTTCTTCAAATACTTGTTTTAAAAACTCTAAGGTCTCATACCATAATAAACCACCTGGTTCTGGAGTACCTGTACTTGGCATAATTGATGGGTCAAACGCGTCTAAATCTATGGTAATAAACACATTGTCAGTCATTTGATCAATTGCACTATCCATCCATGTATCATCAACAGCCATCTCGTGTGCGAAGTATGTTTTTTCTTCGTCCATAACTGTTTTTTCAATAGCATCCATAGATCTAATTCCAACTTGAATTAAATTAGTGGTTTGACTAGCTTCATAAACAGCACAAGCGTGATTACATTTAGAGCCTTCATACTCTTTACGTAAATCTGCGTGTGCATCTAATTGTAACACAGTTAAACTAGGAAACATCTCGTTAAAGGCACGAATAGTACCTATAGATACTGAGTGTTCTCCTCCAAAAATGGTTACAAATTTATTTTTTTTAATATACTTTTTTGTTGCTTGATGTACTGCCTCAACCATAGCTTCTGGGGAGCTATTTTCTGAAACAGGATCTGCTAAAAAGACACCTTGTTGATAAACTTCGGTATCGGTTTCGATATCATAAAGTTCCATATTCTCTGAAGCATTTAAAAAAGCTTCTGGGCCTTTATCTGCTCCTTTTTGCCATGTACTTGTCCCATCATAAGGAACAGGAATTAAGACAATTTTTGCTTGTTCTAATTTTGCTAATTCTTCTGGAATACCAGCATAAGTTTTACTTTGCATAGCCTAAAATTTTAAGTAAGTCTTCACTTTTTTGTTGTTCTGAAAATAATGTTTTGGTGATGTTACCATCTTCGTCTTTGTCTATTAAAATATGTTTTGGTGACGGAATCAAACAATGTTGTAATCCTCCAAAACCACCTATAGTTTCTTGATAGGCTCCTGTATTAAAAAAGCCTATATATAATGGTTTGTCTTTATTGTATTTTGGTAAATAGATGGCATTCATGTGCTGCTCACTATTGTAATAATCGTCACTATCACATGTTAAACCACCTAATAAAACACGCTCATAAGAGTCATTCCAGCGGTTTATGGCTAACATTATAAAACGTTTATTTATAGCCCAAGTATCTGGTAATGTTGTAATAAAAGAAGAGTTAATCATGTTCCACTTTTCACGATCGTTTTGTTGCTTTTGGTATAATATCTCGTAAATTGCGCCTCCACTTTCTCCTACTGTAAAACTTCCAAACTCTGTAAATATGTTTGGTACATCTACTTCTTCGTCTTCACAAGTTTGTTGAATTTGATTAATAATTTCATCAATCATATACTCGTAATCAAAATCAAACGCTAACGAGTTTTTAATTGGAAAACCTCCTCCAATATTTAAACTATCTAAACTTGGACAAATCTTTTTTAAGCTTGTGTACACTTTTAAACACTTTAATAATTCATTCCAATAATAGGCATTATCTCTAATCCCTGTATTGATAAAAAAGTGAAGCATTTTAAGCTCAATCTTAGGATTGTCTTTTATTTGATTTTTGAAAAAAGGTACAATGTTTTTATATCCAATACCTAATCTAGAAGTGTAAAACTCAAATTTAGGTTCTTCTTCAGATGCTATTCTAATACCAACTTTAAAGTTACCTTCGATTTGTTCTGACAACAATTCTATCTCTTCATAATTATCAATAATCGGAATACAGTTTTCCTGACCACCATTAATTAATCTAGCAATATTTGTAACGTATTGGTCACGTTTAAAACCGTTACTTATTACAAATGTTTTATTAGTTATTTTACCTTCTTTTTTTAAATTTTCAACAATGTCAATATCAAAAGCCGAAGAGGTCTCTATATGTATATCATTTTTTAAAGCTTCATTTAAAACATGTTTAAAGTGGGAGCTTTTTGTACAATAACAATAGTTATAATTCCCTTTATAATCATGCTTTTTAATAGCATCACTAAACCATGATTTAGCGCGCTGTATGTTATTAGAGATTTGTGGTAGGTACGTAAATTTTAATGGTGCACCATACTCTTCTACTAACTCCATTAAATTGATGTCGTGAAATTGTAGGGTTTTTTCCTCTAGTTTAAATTCTGGTTGAGGAAAATCAAAGGTTTGACTTATTAAGTCTATGTATTTTGTATTCATTATTTTGTTTAGAAATTACTTTAAAGATAAAACATAATATTTTTATTATGCTGTTATGTCAAAATAATTCTATCAAATCTGAATTTTTAGCTCACAAGTAGGCATGAAGCCAAACTGATGCTGGCTAGCAAATATTGTAGTGAAAGCGGAAGTTAGCTTTAAAATTCGGTCACTTAATCTGTAAGCTGCTTTTGAATATGACTTCCTAATTTCCAAAAGCCCGAACATAGAAACAGAGTTCAAGGTGTTCAGCTAATATGATGCAAATGAAATACTTTTTTTTTAATTAAAAACTTTTTTTTGAAAAAAATAATATTTTTTTAAAGATTTGATAACATCAGTATTTACAACCCTTTTAACGCTAAAAAGCGTCTTTTTTAACAATAAAAAAAGACGCTTTTTAAAATAAATACTGTTTGTTTAATCTAAATCTACTCTAATACCTAAAGATAAGTTGTTTTGATCCACTATTTGGTTTTTAAATATTGGTGCCAAATCATATTTAGCATACAAACTTAAATCCCCAAAACCTACATAGGCACTTACACCATAGGTAAATGTATTTGTATTATAGCCTCTTCTAATGGTTTCTTCTACACGCTCTCCATCGGATTTGTAATTTAGCTTTTGCACTGCTTTTCCATTAACACCAACGTATCCACCTAAACCTATTTTAAATTTATCGTAATTATTATAACGGACTCTGCCATCTTCGTACACTTTTTTATCCCAAGGTCCAAATTCAAAATGCACAGGAACAACAAGACTGGTTGTTCTAAACTTAGCACGTTTTAAATCGCCATCAAAACGTTGTAATGTGGTTTGATTACCTTCTTGCACAAAGTACATATCGTTTTTTATATCTAGTTTATTCCATTGTACTGAAAGCCCATATTTTAATCTTAAAAAGTTAGACTCTTTAAAGACTCGCGTATTCCATAGCCAACCTAATTCTACAAAGCCAGAACCACCTAATTTATATGGCGAGTCACTTAAGCTAACACCATCAATAATTGCGTTATTAAAACCCATTGCAAATAGTAATTGATTACCTGTGCGTATGTCTTGTTTTGGAGGTGTACGATTTGCTGTAACTCCGATTAACTCTTTATCTGATGCTCCAATTTTAATAGAAAAAACATTAACGTTTTCATCATCATCTTGCAGCTGCTTGTTGCGATCTAAAAACTCTAATCTATTAACAGCAATTGCGACTCTGTTTTCAATATTTAAAGCTCTTTTTTCTGCGACTTCTTTTTTCAAGCTTTCTGCTTCATCAAAAGTAATCTCATCCGCTTCCAATCTATCGTTAATTGCGTCAATTTCAACTTTTAAAGCATCACGCTCTCCTGCAATAATCGCTTTTTTTAAGGTTTCAATTTTAGGAATTGTGTCATTTACTTGTGCGCTAATTTGGCTGACAGTAAATAAAATAATTAGATAAACTAAATGTTTAGTAATGGTTTGCATAATTGTTCGTTTTTTTTAATGATTAATTGATTTAAAAATCACGCTCTGCCACTGTTGTTTTTAATGTTTCGTAGCCTGATTTTACAGCATGAAACAGACGATTTTTTAGAGATTTTTCAGATTTCATCTCTACATCTTCCAACAATGAGTTAGCGTCAATTTTTTCTGGTTTATAAGTAGTGTAGTTGTTTTGCACATCTGAGTATGCTTCTTTTAATAATAGGTCAGCTTCAGATGTTATTGCTGTCGTTTGACTGGTATTATCAATAGGTTTTTGTGAATTATTAGCAGATGCTATAGTTAATTTATCTTGCAATTTAGTATTGTCATTTACAACCAAAACAGTATTAGATTTATCTGCTTCTACACTTTGTACTGTTGTTTTGTTTTTATTTGTTACCGCTTTATGTTTTGGTTTAACATTTACCTTATCAACGACTACTTCTGGACTTGTTATTGTTTTAGTCACTTTATTTTGCTTGTTAATTTGATTGATTTTACTTGGTAACAGTATTTCATTTTTAACCTCCTCAACAACTACATTAATTGGATCAGGATTGTCATTAAAAATAAAAATTGCCATAAATACACCTAGAAAAGTAGCTGCAATACTAAACCACCAAAACGGGAATTTTCGTTTATTTTTTTGATTATCTAATTGCGTATCTAGTTGGCTCCAAGCTATTTTGCTTGGTGCAATTGTGCGACGCTCTAGCGTGTCTTTTAATTGCTTTTCAAATTTATTTGGTGCCATATTCTTTAATATTTAATATCTTAATATTGTCCTGCAGCATTTTTCTTGCTTTAAATAATTGAGATTTTGACGTCCCAACGCTTATGTTTAAAAGTGTTGCAATCTCAGCATGTTTATAACCTTCAATTGCGTACATTATAAAAACCATTTTATAACCCTCTGGCAAATTGTCTATTAATTCTTGAAGTTGTGCCACATCATATTGTTGCGATGCTTCATCTTGAATCTCGATGTGTTGATAATCTTCATCTACAAACTGAACCGTCTTTTTTTGTCTTAAAAAAGAGATAGCCTCTCTAACCATTATACGTCTAATCCAACCTTCAAAACTGCCTTCATGTTTAAAGGTTTTTAAATTAGTAAACACTTTTAAAAAACCATTTAACATGACCTCTTCTGCATGTTGCATATCCTTTATATAGTAACGACATACACTTAACATTTTAGGTGCATGCAACTCAAACAATACGTGTTGGGCTTCACGATTATTCTGAGCAGCTTTTTTAATTAGCTTAACTTCGTTATTAAATAAGGTAACGACTTTCACAAATAGTGTTGTTTAGTTTGGTCTTCTATTTATAAAGACGCAAAAGCTTTTAAGAAGGTTGCCTGAAGTATGAAAAAAAATTATTTTTTTCTTTCTATGACATAATTCACCATTAACTCAAGCGAGTCTTTATATTCTGATTTAGGAAAACTACTTAGCAGTAATAATGCCTCTTCCTGAAATGCTTTCATTTTTGAAACAGCATAGTCCAATCCTCCATTGTCTTTTACAAATCGGATGACTTGATTAACCCGTTTTCTATCAGTGTTGTGATTTTTAACCGAATTGATTAACCACTTTTTGTCCTTTTTAGAACAATTGTTTAATACGTAAATTAAAGGTAAGGTCATTTTTTGTTCTTTGATATCAATACCAGTTGGTTTACCGATGCTTTGGGTACCATAATCAAACAAGTCATCTTTAATCTGAAATGCCATACCTATCAACTCTCCAAACTTACGCATACTTTCTACCTCAACAGAATTAGGTTTTACTGAAGCTGCTCCAAGACTACAACAAGCAGCAATAAGTGTTGCTGTTTTTTGTCTAATAATTTCATAATAAACAGCTTCTGTTATATCTAGTTTTCTAGCTTTTTCTATTTGAAGTAATTCACCTTCACTCATCTCTCTTACAGCAATAGAAATGATTTTTAAAAGATCAAAATCATTATTATCTATTGATAGTAATAATCCTTTTGATAATAAAAAGTCACCAATTAAAACTGCTATTTTATTTTTCCATAGTGCATTTATAGAGAAAAAACCACGACGCTTATTACTATCATCCACGACATCATCATGCACTAATGTTGCTGTATGAATCAACTCTATCACAGATGCACCTCTATATGTCCTTTCACTAACCTCACCATTAGACACCATTTTTGCAACTAGAAACACAAACATTGGACGCATTTGTTTTCCTTTACGATTGACGATGTAATAGGTAATCCTATTTAACAGAGCAACTTTAGAAGACATGGCAAGCCTAAATTTTTGCTCAAAAAGATCCATCTCAAAAGCAATAGGCTGTTTTATTTGTTCTGTTATTTTCAAAATAATGGTGTAACTTTTAGTAATATCAAAAATACGAATAATCTAATGGATTGAAATGTTAATAATTCGCAATTTTTATATTGGCACTCAAGTCAACAATTATTTTTTACTATATTTAAAGTCGTTAATATTTATATCCTAAAAACATGAAAAAAATTACATTTTTATTTTTATTTCTTACTGCTTCAATTGCATTCGGTCAAGTTTTGATTGATGAAGATTTTAATGCAGGTTTAAGCACACCTGCTGGATGGTCTAACACTGACCTTGCTAATGGTGGTGTTTGGTCTTTTAATAATACCGGAGAAGCTCCTGGATTTGGACCAGGCAACGTTGTTTTATATGAGGAAGGTTTCTCTGGAAGTTATCCAATTTTTGACAGTGATGCTCTGGGTAATGATGGTGAGGCTGAAGACACTTATTTAGAAAGCCCAACTTTTGATGCTTCTGCATTAACAGATGTACAATTAACATTTAATCATGTTATTCGTGCAGAATTTGGTGGTAACGGTTTTGTTGAAGTATTTGATGGTACAGCTTGGGTACAAGTGGTATTATTTAACAGTACAAACAATACTAGTGGAGCCAACGAACTTGATTTTGGTTTTAAATCTTATGATGTATCTACAATATTAGCTGGTGTCAGCAATGCAAAAGTTAGATTTAGATGGGTTGGAGATTATTCTTATTTTTGGGCTTTTGATAACGTAAAGGTTTTTGCTTGTACAGAAACTGCTGCACCAATTGCTGCAACAACACCTACTCCTACCAATGGTGCTACAAATATCCCTGTAGACATTACAGGAGCAACACCTTTAATTACTCCGTTTAATTGGACTGCTGGACCATCTGCAACCGTTTTTAACTTGTCTTTGGGTACAGATCCTGCAGGAACAAATATTGGTACTATACCAGGAGCTACTAATGGAAACGGAATAACTTTCAACTGGGCTTATGACACTACATACTATTGGTCTGTAGAGTCTTTTAATTGCTTTGGGTCTACTGCTAGTGCTGTTTGGTCATTTACAACTGAGACTGATCCTGCTTTATCTACTGATGAGTTTACATTAGATAATAATTTTAGCGTTTATCCTAATCCTGCTAGTGATGTTATAACTATTAAAACAAACTTAGCTATTGAATCTGTTGAAGTATACAACCAATTAGGACAACTGGTAATTAACAGAAAAGGTACAGATATTCTAGAAAACTCAATTAATATAGCCTCTTTAAATAATGGTATTTACTTAATAACAATTAATACTCAAGACAAAAAGCAAACGCTTAAATTTGTTAAAGAATAACCTTGTTATAGTTATAAAAAAAAGCGACTTTCAATTGATTTGAAAGTCGCTTTTTTATGTTTAAACTATTTTTTAAACTATTCTTTGTTTGCTAATTGCCCACATGCTGCGTCAATATCCTTACCTCTACTACGTCTAATAGTTACGGTTATGTTATTTTCTTCTAAAACGCTTTGATACATATCTATTGCTTGTGATCTTGCTTGCTGGAATTGACCATCATCAATAGGATTGTATTCTATAATATTGACTTTGCTTGGTGCAAATTTGCAAAACTGCACTAATGCATCAACATCTTTGCGTTTGTCGTTAATCCCTTCCCAAACCACATACTCATAGGTGATGCGATTTTTTGTTTTCTCATACCAATAGACTAATGCTTCTCTTAAATCTGCTAACGGAAATGTTGCATTAAAAGGCATTATGGATGTTCTGACCTCATCAATTGCTGAGTGTAGTGATACTGCTAATTTAAACTTAACCTCATCGTCTGCCATTTTTTTAATCATTTTTGGCACTCCTGATGTGGACACCACAATACGCTTTGGCGACATGCCTAATCCTTCTGGTGATGTTATTTTATCTATTGCTTTAAGTACGTTATTGTAGTTCATTAATGGTTCTCCCATTCCCATAAATACAATGTTACTTAATGGCCTGTCAAAGTATAATCTACTTTCTCTGTCAATTGCTACTACTTGATCGTAAATCTCGTCTGGATTTAGATTACGCATACGTTTTAATCGTGCTGTTGCACAAAATTTACAGTCCAAACTACAGCCTACTTGACTTGATACACAGGCTGTGGTCCTGGTTTTTGTAGGTATTAAAACCGACTCGACTATTAAGTCATCGTGTAATCGTACTGCATTTTTTACTGTACCATCACTACTACGCTGCATAACGTCTACTTTGATATGGTTTATAACAAAGTTATCTTCTAGCATTTGACGCGTGTCTTTGGACAGGTTGGTCATATCCTCAAAGGTGTGTGCACCTTTGCTCCATAGCCACTCGTATACTTGATTTCCTCTAAAGGCTTTATCGCCTTCTTTTTGGAAAAAGTCCCTAAGTTGGTCTTTGCTTAATGCGCGTATGTCTTTTTTCTTGATTTCCATTGGATTGCAAAAATAGTGAATCGTTTATTGATTTACGAATTACGATTGACGATTTACTGTAGATTATTTTAAAACTGGTCTTTGGGTTGTGCATTAGCGATGGAGACATTTGTTGAAGCTCTTGCTTTTGCCTTAAAGCAAATGCAAAGCGACTGTCGAGAGCGCGACCCTTGGGTAATGCCATAAAAAAAACCTCTTTTACTAATTAAAGCGAAAAGAGGTTTTAGTAATTTATATTGATAGGATTAGATGATTAACATCGCGTCTCCATAACTGTAAAATTTGTACTTTTCTTTTACTGCTTCTTCGTATGCTTTTTTCATGAAGTCGTGTCCTGCAAATGCTGACACCATCATTAAAAGTGTTGATTTTGGCGTGTGAAAGTTAGTAATCATTGCGTTTGCGATGCTAAAGTCGTATGGTGGAAAGATAAATTTATTGGTCCATCCTTCTACTTCGTTTAGTGTTCCGCTTGATGATACTGAGCTTTCTATTGCACGCATTGCTGTTGTACCTACTGCGCAAATGCGACGTTTTTCTTTTTTAGCGTTATTAATAACCTCTACTGCTTTAGCTTCAATTTTAAGCTCTTCGCTATCCATTTTGTGTTTAGATAAATCTTCTACTTCTACTGGATTAAAAGTCCCTAAACCAACGTGTAAAGTTACTTCTGCAAAGTCTACACCTTTGATTTCTAAACGCTTTAATAAGTGCTTAGAAAAGTGAAGTCCTGCTGTTGGAGCTGCTACTGCACCTTCTTCTTTTGCGTAGATGGTTTGGTAACGGTCTTCGTCTTCTGGCTCTACTTCTCTTTTAATATATTTTGGTAAAGGTGTTTCTCCTAACTCTTGTAGTTTGATTCTAAACTCTTGGTATGATCCATCGTATAAAAAACGTAATGTACGTCCTCTAGATGTTGTGTTGTCAATAACCTCTGCTACTAACGTCTCGTCATCACCAAAATAAAGTTTGTTACCAATACGTATTTTACGTGCTGGATCTACTAATACGTCCCAAAGACGTTGTTCTTGGTTAAGCTCGCGTAATAAAAACACTTCGATTCTTGCTCCTGTTTTTTCTTTGTTACCAAATAAACGTGCAGGAAATACTTTGGTGTTGTTAAGAATCATCACATCTTTCTCGTCAAAATACTCGATTAAGTCTTTAAACATTTTGTGTTCGATGGTTTGCTCTTTTCGGTTTAATACCATCAAACGAGACTCGTCTCTGTTTTCTGCAGGATATTCTGCTAATAGCTCTTCAGGTAATTCAAAATTGAAGTGTGATAATTTCATTTATTAATTAGTTGTTAAGTTAACAAGATTGCAAATATACAATCTGGAGATAGGCGTTGTCAAGTAAATGACCAATTATTATTTATTAAACACTAAAAATGAAGCCTAAAGCAGCCAAATCGTCCCAAAACGTTGGGTAAGATTTAGAGACTACTTTTGAGTCTTCTATAATTATTGGCACTTTTAAGGCTAATGGTGCAAATGCCATAGCCATCCTGTGATCGTTATAGGTTGCTATTGTAACATTTTGATGTCTATTAGTCGCTTTTTTTAATGTTAAGCTATTGTCTGTAATAGTTACTTGGCCTCCTAGTTTTTCAATTTCGGTTTTTAAGGCGACTAAGCGGTCAGTTTCTTTAATTTTTAGTGTATGTAATCCTGTTAAATGACAGTCTAACCCTAGTCCAAAAGCTGTAACCGAAATAGTTTGTGCTATGTCTGGTGCATTTTTTAAATCGAAATTAATTATCGTATCTGATGATGTAGCTTCGGTTTTTTGAAGGACAACTGTATTATTTTTAAAGGTTGTGGTCACACCAAATGCGTTATAAATTGTCGCTAAAGCGGAATCTCCTTGCAGGCTATTTTGCTTATATGATGATAACGAAATTGTTGTACCTATTGCAGACATTGCTACTATACTATAAAAATAGGATGCTGATGACCAATCACTTTCTACGGTTAATTGTTGCGTTTTATTAGCTAGTTGCTGTTGTGGGTAAATGGTAATTACATTATCCTGAAACTTTGTTTTTGTACCGATTTCTTCCAATAAGCTTAACGTCATTTTAATATATGGTACAGATGTGATATCGCCTTCAAGGGTTAATTCTAATCCGTTTTCTAATTTTGAAGCCACTAATAAAAGTGCTGATATATACTGACTACTTACATTAGCTTTAAGCGTAACTTTATTTTTAGTTAACTTTTTACCTGTAATTAATAATGGTGGAAACCCTTGGTTTTCTTTATAAGTAATCTGAGCTCCTAATTGATTTAAGGCATCAACCAAAATAGCAATAGGACGTTCTTTCATACGCTTAGATCCTGTAAGCTCTATTGTTCTGCCTTCTTGTGTTGAAAAATATGCTGTTAAAAATCGCATCGCTGTTCCAGCGTGATGTATGTCTATAACAGTGTCTTTTGACGCTAAAGCTTTAGCCATTAATACCGAATCGTCACTGTTTGAAATATTATTTATTTTAATTTCGGGATATAAAGCTTGCAACAATAACAGTCTATTAGATTCGCTTTTTGACCCAGTAATTTGGATAGCGTTTGTTTTATGTATTGTTGATTGGTGTAAATGTAAATTCATATGTAAAGGATTTCTGTAATAACAGAAATTAGTACTTTATTTTAATTTTTGATTGTTGTGATGTCTGTCGTGATCACGCTTAGTTTTAAGGTCTAACTTTTTATCAAAAGCTTCCTGAAGATCTATTCCTGTTTGGTTTGCCAAACACAATACTACAAACATAACATCTGCCAGCTCTTCTCCTAAATCTTTATTTTTATCAGATTCTTTTTCGCTTTGTTCACCATAGCGTCTAGCTATAATACGTGCAACTTCACCAACCTCTTCTGTTAATTGAGCCATATTGGTAAGCTCGTTAAAATAACGAACACCATGATTTTTAATCCAATTATCTACCTCTAGCTGTGCATTTTTAATGTCCATTTTTAAACTGTTTTAGGTACTGTTTTTTCAATTTATAAATTTACTACTATTTGAATAGTGTAACTAGTTTGTTTTACTAAATATGTATAACGAAATACGTTTTTATAATTACTGGTTTTGTGCTTTAAATAGTTTGTAATACTATTTTTGAAGCATCGTGCTTAGCTACTTCAGCTCTAAACAATCTATAGGCTTTATAGTCTTCTTTACTGAAATCTCCTTTATTTATTATTAACGTTCTGTTGTACACTAAGGTGTTTTTATTAGTTTTTGTAATAGAAAATTGATATGATCCAAACTTGTTTTTTATAGTAACATCCTCTTGTAGCGCTTCTATTTTTAAATTTTCAGGCAATATTATTGTGTATTGATCAGTATCTATAAACCCTCTATTAATTTTAAACGGTAATTTACGATTAGCATATTTTGGAGGTATATTTTTTGATTTATTAAATAAATTGGGTTCAAACAATAATCTGTTACCTACTTTTTTAGCATAGTTTTTGGCATTTAAAGCAATTTGCTCTTCAAACTCAATATTATCTTTGTTGTTATTAAATAACAAATTAGTTATTTGAATATTATTAATACCATCAAAATAATCTTTATAATCTAGTATATTTTCTTTTTCGGTTTGTGCTTCTAACCTTCTATATTTAGAATATTGCGTGCCTTTAGATTTAATGTTTATTTCAGCAATAATACTTCCGCTATTATCTAAATTAACCGTCGCATGAGTCACTTGAGAATTGTCATTGGTTTCATAGGCTTTGGTATGTACTATTTGACCTCCTGTTGGTGTAACTATAAGCACATCTCTGTCATCCGTAAAATTAGCATTATAACCAAACGGAACGGTTTGATCTGTACACTCTAAAGTAATATAACTATTATTATCTGGAATGGATAAAATAGCATGATTACCTTGTAAGGATGAGAAAGAAGTATCTATATCTCTTATATCTGAGTCACCATAAACAATGGTGTAATAGGACTGCACACCAACAACATCTAACAATGCCTTAGTGTAATTGGACAATCCTTTGCAATCTCCATAACCCAACCTATCTACGTCACTTGCCAACATAGGCTTCCAGCCTCCAATACCTATTTGAACACTAATATAGCGTGTTTTGTTTTGCATATAATTGTATACAATTTTGGCTTTTTCTAAAGGCGTTTTTGCGTCTGCGGTAAGATTTAAAATTTCTAATTTTACTGTTTCTGGTAACTCTTGGGTTCCTGCAATTAACTTATCATTAATCCATTTTCCAAACTCACTCCAATCTGTATTTTCGCCTTCTACACTTTCCATACTAAACTGTTTTAGTGCAAATTTAACATAGGGAACTGTTTCTGTAAACGATGGACTATAAGCCTCATAGTTTATAGCTGGAATGTTTTTAGCTTCATAGTAGAATTCAGACTTTTTTTCAATTTTAAAACTATCCAAGTTTGTTTCTTTGTAGCTTAATTGTATCTCAGAATTATTAATGATTTTTACCGATGATTGTTCTGTACTTAAGTGATAGCCTTCTATTGGATACCATTGTGGTAAAAATGCAGTATTTGTTGATACTGTTTCTAAGTTAAAAACAATAGTATATGGATAAGCGCTTGGTGTATAATCTATACGTTTGGCTCTATTATCATTAAAAATTGAAATACCATCTGCTACACTTACATCCAAAAAATCTCTTTTTTTGTACTTTTTAACCTCTTTTCCAAAAGCATCATATATTACAGCCTCTAGTGTTTTTATGGATTTAGAATCGTCATAATACACATAAGCACCTTCGTGTTTTTGACCATATTTATTAAGGACAGTAACAGCACGTTTCTGGTTTGTAATTAGCTTATCCTTAGCGTCAATAGTTATTTCGGTATGACTAGATCTAATAATTGCATTGGCATTTTTTTTTAAATCCGAATCAATTAGAAGTGCTTGATATGTATCCTGAGCAAAAGTATTTATGGAGACAAAAAGTATCAAAAAAACACTTTTAAATAGTGTAGTTGTAGACATTTAAAATAATTAAACTCTAATATATAAAATTTGTAGAAAATGTAAAACAATGACTTGAATAAATCCTGTAATTACGCTTACTTTATTACTTAGTTTTTGTTTTAAAAATTAGTGGTCTAACTAAAGTTTCAAATAAACCCATAGCCACTCCAAAAAAGATAGACATATTAATTAATTGATTATTTGTATAATCAGATGTTACAAAATAATTAATTAGATATCCTAAAACACCATAAAACAATGCTGCTACAAAAAATGTGATTACCTTTTTTTTCATGCTACTCTTTATTTTTAGAATCTATAATGATAGTTACTGGACCATCATTTAGCAACTCCACTTTCATGTCTGCGCCAAACTGACCTGTTTGTACAGGTTTATCTAAAACAGATTGTAATTGCTTTACAAAAGCTTCATACAAAGGGATTGCAATATCAGGTTTTGCTGCCTTGATATAACTTGGTCTATTTCCTTTTTTGGTACTTGCATGTAGTGTAAATTGGCTTACAACCAACGCCTCGCCATTTATGTCTATTAATGATTTATTCATGACTTGATTGTCATCATTAAATATGCGACAATTAGCAATTTTGTTGACTAACCAATCAATATCATCTTGCGTATCTTGCTCTACAATCCCAAGTAAAATTAGTAGTCCACTGTTAATATTAGCTACCAAATCACCTTCAATAGTTACGCTTGCTTTACTAACTCTTTGAATGACTACTTTCATTTATTCTTGATTCCAGATATCGGTTCTGTAATGTTCCTCGTCTCCTTCTACAATTTGCACATAACTTTTATATCGTGATGCTGCGATTTCATCTTTTTCTAAAGCTTCTTTAACAGCACATTTAGGTTCTTCGATATGTAAACAGTTATTAAACTTACAATCTTGTTTTAAGGCAAAAAATTCTGGAAAATAATCTCCAATTTCTTCTTTTTCCATATCTACTACACCAAACCCTTTAATTCCTGGTGTATCTATAATTTTAGCATCAAAACTTAAGTCAAACATCTCTGCAAAAGTTGTAGTATGTTGACCTTGCATGTGTTGCATGGATATGGCTTTAGTTTTTAGGTCTAAAGCTGGCTCTATGGCATTGACCAATGTTGATTTTCCAACACCAGAATGACCAGTAAACATACTTACCTTCCCTTCCATTAAGCCTTTAACTTGCTCTAGATTTTTTCCGGTCGTAGCCGAAATACCTATACATTCATAACCAATTTGACGATAAACATGAGCTAAGTACCTTACCTCATCTAAAGTCTCTTGATCGTAAGTATCAATTTTATTAAATAATAAAACTGCTTTAATATCATAAGCCTCTGCTGTTACTAAAAACCGATCTATAAAACTCGTAAATGTTGGTGGATTATCAATAGTAACTAATAAAAACACTTGGTCAATATTTGACGCAATAATGTGTGTTTGTTTGGATAGATTTACGGATTTACGGACAATATAGTTTTGCCTGTCATGAATGGTGTTAATTACACCTGTTTCTTGATCAGATTTTGTATCTAATTCAAAGTCCACAAAGTCTCCAACAGCAATTGGATTTGTGCTTTTAATTCCTTTAAGTCTAAACTTACCCTTAATTCTACACTCGTAAGTTTGACCTAATTGGGTCTTTACTGTGTACCAGCTACCTGTGGATTTGTATACGCGTCCTGTCATTATTACAAATATGAAAATTATTATGGTCTATTCCAACAAAAATCAGTACCAAATAGCATCCTTTGTCGGTTTAAAATTTTTATTAACTTCGTGTCTTAACATAAATTATATCATGAAAAAAAACTATTTATTTATCGCATTAGCCATTGTTGGCTTTATTTCTTTCTCATTTATTACTAAATCTGACAAAAGTGGTCAGGTAGAGTATAAGGTTGTGACTGTTGTAGAATCTATTGTACCTAATGGTTTAGGTCGTTCTAGAATGATATCTGCAAATGAAACTAAAGATTACAAAGAATTTACAACTGTGCGCTCTGATGATAAAGATTCTGATGAAAAAAACAAATCTAAAAGAAATGAAATCAGAGTTAAAAATTATGACGAAACTAAGTTATTAAACTTTTATAATTTAGGTGGAATTAGATTTCAAAATATAGCTGCTAACGATGCTGTTATGACATCAAAAGTTAATGACATGGTAGCACAAGGATGGGAATTAGCCTTCATAAACACTGGTGTTGAAAGTGAAGGTGGAAAAGGAGATGGTAAAGGTATATTTATTACACGATACACTTTTAAAAGAAATCTTTAAAAACAAATATTAAAAAAGCCTCTTAAATTTAAGAGGCTTTTTTTATTTTAAAAATTATCCTTTTATAATTTTTTCTTGATGATTAATAGACTCTTGGTGAATAGCTTTAAACATTTTTAAAATAAACTCTTCACTTAAACCTTTAGACTCACCTTCTAAAACCATTTTTCCTAAAATCTCATTCCAACGTTTGCTTTGTAAAACCGCAACGTTTTTCTGTTTTTTAAGACCTCCAATTCCGTCAGCAATTTTCATACGCTTACCTAAAGCTTCGATAATTTGATTATCTACAACGTCTATTTGTGCTCTTAGGTTAGTTAACTCTTGATTGTATTCTGCTTCAGGATCAGACTCTTTTCTAATCTTTAAATCTACCATCATTTGAATTAATGATGTAGGTGTAACTTGCTGTGCAGCATCACTCCATGCGTTATCAGGATCTGTATGCGTTTCAATCATTAATCCATCAAAATTTAAATCTAATGCAGTTTGAGAGACATCAAAAACCATATCACGTTTTCCAGTAATATGCGACGGATCGTTTATTAATGGTAAATCAGGAAATCTGTTTTGAAACTCAATAGCAATTTGCCATTCTGGAATGTTTCTATATTTAGTTTTCTCGTAAGTAGAAAATCCTCTATGGATTGCGCCTAAGTTTTTAATACCTGCAGTATATAATCTTTCAATACCACCTAACCATAACGCTAAATCTGGATTTACTGGATTTTTAACCAACACAATTTTATCTGTTCCGGCTAATGCATCTGCTAATTCTTGCATGATAAATGGACTAACTGTAGATCGTGCACCAATCCAAAGTAAATCAACATCATTTTCGATAGCCAATTTTACGTGTGCAGCATTAGCAACTTCAGTACAGGTTTTCATGCCTGTTTCTTCTTTTACTTTTTTAAGCCAATTTAAACCTAAAGCACCAACACCTTCAAACATTCCTGGTCTTGTACGCGGTTTCCATATACCTGCTCTAAAATAGCTAACATCAGTATCTTTTAGCTCGTGTGCTATTTTTAATACTTGCTCTTCTGTCTCTGCACTACATGGTCCAGCGATTACTAATGGATGATCTAACTTCATGTCATCCAACCAGTTTCTCATTTCTTTTTTATTTTCCATAATCTTCTAATCTAAAGCCTCAAAATTATTTAGAATTTTAGAGGTATTACTATTTATTGTATTCCGTTTAATATTTGTTTTATGTAATTAGTGTCTTTCATTTCGTTAAAAATACCTTCAAAGTCATCATTTTCTATCAGTTTTTTAAACTGTGTTAAATTAGCAATGTAATCTTCTAATGTTTCGACTACATTAGTTTTATTCTGTTTAAAAATTGGTGTCCACATGGCTGGACTACTTTTGGCTAATCTTACAGTACTTTCAAATCCTGAACCTGCCATATCAAAAATATCACGCTCATTCTTTTCTTTTTCAATAACCGTTTTACCTAGCATAAACGCACTAATGTGTGATAAATGTGATACGTAGGCAATGTGTTTATCATGTGATTCGGGATTCATGTAACGCATGCGCATCCCAATGTCTGTAAATAAACTAACCGCTTTTTCTTGTAATTTAAAAGCTGTTTTTTCTACTTCGCAAATGATATTTGTTTTTTGATTAAACAGATTTCTGATTGCTGCTTTTGGTCCAGAAAACTCCGTTCCTGCAATAGGATGCATTGCTAAAAAATTGCGTCGTCTTTTATGATTTTCTACAACTTTACATATATCTGACTTAGTCGAACCAACATCTGCAACTAACGTAAAATCTGATATTTTATCTAGTACTTGAGGCAAAACAATTACTGAAGCATCCACAGGAATAGCTAACACGACTAAATCTGCCTTATCTAAATCCTCCAAAACTGCTTTATGGTCTATAACACCAAGCTCTAAAGCTTGATTTAAGTGGTCTTCAGAATTATCTATACCGTAAACTGTAACTTCTGGACGTTTATTTTTTATATCCAAAGCCAAGCTACCACCAATTAATCCTACACCAATTATGTATATATTTTGTATCATACTCTTGCTATTGCTTCTTCTATTTGGTCAGTCGTTGCACATAACGAAAATCTTACATATCCTTCGCCTTGTGTTCCAAAAACCGTTCCTGGCGTTATAAATAGGCTTTTATCGTGTAACAATGTATCTATAAATGTTTCTGATTTATAACCTTCTGGTGATTTTGCCCAAACAAATAAACCTGAGGCATTTTTATCATACGTACAGTTTAATTTATCGGCCAATTGCCATACTAATTTACGACGTGTTGTATACACTTTGTTTAAATTATCAAACCAATCCTGCGGACTATTTAATGCTGTTATTGCGCCTTTTTGAATGCCATAAAACATACCAGAATCCATATTGCTTTTTACTTTTAAAATTGCATTAATATGGTCTTGACTTCCTAACACCATACCTACTCTCCAACCAGCCATATTAAATGTTTTGCTAAGTGAGTTTAACTCTAAACACACCTCTTTTGCGCCTTTAATGTTTAAAATACTTAACGGATTATCGTTTAAAATAAAGCTATAAGGGTTGTCGTTTATTAGCAATATATCATGCTTTTTAGCAAAATCTACTAACTTTTTTAAATCTGCTTTTTTAGCCTTTGCTCCTGTTGGCATATGTGGATAACTGATCCACATTAGTTTAACTTTAGTTAAATCTAAAGCTTCAATCTCGTCTAAATTAGGTAGCCAATTATTGCTTTCATCTAAATTATAAGCGATAGGATTAGCTTGCACTAATTTAGTCACAGCTGCATATGTAGGATAGCCTGGATTAGGGATCAAGACACTATCACCTTCATTTAAAAAAGCCATAGAGATATGCATAATCCCTTCTTTACTTCCCATTAATGGTAATACTTCTGTTTCTGGATTAATCTGTGTTTGATATTGTTTTTTATAAAATTCTGAAATAGCTTGTCTAAACTCAGGTAAGCCTTGATAGCTTTGATATTTATGTGCATTAACATCTAATAAACCTGCTGTTAACGCTGCAACAACTTGGCTTGATGGTTGTAAATCTGGACTTCCAATTCCTAAATTAATTATAGGTTTTCCTGCTGCTTTTAAAGCATTGACTTCCTTTAATTTTTTAGAAAAGTAGTATTCCTCTACACTATGTAATCTGTTAGCTACTTTCATTATTTTTTTGCATTTTTATATTGACCAATAACTTTAAAATGGGTGGCCATAATATCCATTATAGATTTTGCTTTTTTGAAATCTTGATAATCTTGAAAGGTTACATCCACAAAAAAGGCATATTTCCAAGGAGTTTCAATAATTGGCAAAGACTGTATTTTTGTTAAGTTTAATTTGCAATCACTCATGACATTTAAAATGGTTGCTAAACTTCCTCTTTTATGGTCTAATTCAAATTTGATAGACGCTTTATTAATTTCCGCTTCAGCGATCTCAGAATTATCTTGTTTTACAATAACAAAACGGGTTTCGTTATGCTTAATAGTCTGGATGCTTTTTGCTAAAATATCTAGCTCAAATATCTGCGCAGCTAAAGTACTTGCAATAGCTCCTGTATTTTTTAATTGTTTATTATGAATACGTTCCGCAACCTCTGCAGTGTCCTTATCTTCTATAAGTTTGATATGTGGATATTGCTTAAAAAAGGCTTTACATTGCAACAAAGCCATAGGATGAGAATATACTTCTGTAATATCCTCAATCTTTTGATTTGGCAAAGCCATTAAGTTGTGTTGAATATCTAAATAATACTCTCCTACTACGTGTAAATTATTAGTATCTATTAGCGCATAATTAGGTATAATGGAGCCTGCAATTGAGTTTTCAATAGCCATTATTGCTGCATCTGTCTGTTTATTAAGGACACTTTCCACTGTTTGGTCAAAAGACATAAACGGAACAATACTAACATTAGTCTGAAAATAATTTTGAGACACAATGTGATGAAATGATCCTTTAATACCTTGTATAGCTACTGATTTTATCAATTTAGTATTCTTTTTAATTGAGTTATCCTATTTGTTTTGTGTAATCCTGACTTATTAAAACAAAAAAAGTCTCGATATATATCGAGACTTTTTTAAAAAATATATGTTGCTAAATTACATATACAGCGTCTCGTTCCTTTTGTTAAAAAAGAAATAATACCAGCTAAAATATGTATTGTTTATTGTGCTCATGTTTGTAATAATATTGCTAAAGTAACTAATAAAATGATATAACAAAACACTAAGCACCTATTTTTGTGGTTTTTAGTAAAGATTTAAAGATTTACTAATAATCTATGGTTTAAATTACAGAATGTCTATTTTTGAGTAAAGATTATAACCATGTCAATTAAAGTAGAAAACATAACTAAGGTTTATGGCTCGCAGAAGGCTTTAAACAATATTTCTTTTGAAATTAATCGTCCCGAAATTGTCGGTTTTTTAGGTCCTAATGGCGCAGGAAAATCTACAATGATGAAAATCTTAACAACCTACATCAATCCTACATCAGGCGATGCAGAAGTTAATGGACATCATATTTTAACTGACACAAAAAATGTACAAAAAAGTGTTGGCTATTTACCTGAACACAACCCTTTGTATTTAGAACAATATGTAAGAGAATATTTAAGCTTTAACGCTAATGTTTATAATGTTGACAAATCGCGTATTGAAGAAGTTATTACGCTTACTGGATTAACACCTGAGGCACATAAAACTATTGGACAACTATCCAAAGGTTACAGGCAACGTGTTGGTTTAGCAAACGCCTTGTTACATAATCCTGAGGTTTTAATCTTAGACGAACCTACGACAGGCTTAGATCCTAATCAATTAATTGACATTAGAAATCTAATTAAAAATTTAGGAAAAGATAAAACTGTATTTTTATCTACACACATTATGCAGGAAGTTGAAGCCATGTGCGATCGTGTTATTATTATTAATAAAGGTGAAATTGTTGCCAACAAAAAGCTAAAAGAATTGCGCGATGGACAGCAACAAATTGTTATTGTGGAATTTGATTATAGAATTGAAGAGGCTTTTTTATTAAAATTACCTAATGCAAAACATGTTAAAAACATCCACGATTTTACTTACGAAATCACGTTTGGAACGTCAGAAGATATGCGTAGTCATGTCTTTGATTTTGCCCATGATAACGAATTAAAGATTTTACAACTTAATCAAAAAAATGCAAGTTTAGAAAGTCTATTTAGAGAACTAACAAGTTAGTTACTCAAAAATTACTTGTCCATCAAATTGTTGCGAAATTGTAACTGTTGGTGGTGTATTAACAGCGATAACATCTCCTGTACTAACCAAACTAGCTATTAAGCTAATTTGCGGATTTACTATGATATCATTTGTACCACGATGATAAATGGTTACATTTTGAGCTATTAAATAGCGTCCTTCAAAACGACCATTACCAGACGCATGATTAACTCTTAAATTCTCTGTTGTACCAGAGATTATATTTGTAGTTATATTATTAATTACCACTACTAAATCTGTACAATTAACTTCCATATTAAAAACACCTACATTGTAATAATCTCCAGAATCATCTTCAGAATACAACTTTAAGTCTGGAAAATTTAAAACACCTATACTATGCACGTCTAAATTACTACTATTTCTAACTTCTGTCACGTTAGGTGTGGTAACATATATTTTAGTAATCCCATAATCCCTTGTTAAATTACAACCGTTATTGTCCTTTAAAATCAATCGTCCATTTTCTACATAGATATCAACATCGTTTGCTAAGTTTTCTCCAGTTTCTAAAACTACTTTTTGCGTCAGACCTTGTTCTATAAATAATTCGATATTTTCATATACCGTAATCTTGGTAAACCCATCTACAGCAATTTCTTGTTGTACGATATCTCCCGAATTTTGAAAACAATCTGGTGCGTTTTCAGAATCACAACTAAATAGAACTATTACTGAAAGTATGTATATTATTTTTTTCATCTTATAATCTTATTCCTATTCCTAATTCTACTGCTTCTGCTTTGGCACCATGAGATTTAAGAGTTAAAGCTCCATAAATTTTATCTCCAAAATAGCGTTTTAAACCTACTCTATTATAAACACGACCTTCAAAATCAAATGGGTAATACACATAGTAACCTAGTTGTGTAATTAATGATGTTTTACTAATAAATAACTCATGACCTACAAAAACACCAACACGTTTATAATCTTCGTCTCCAGAGACATTATCTAAAGGAAAGGCAACTGATTTATATCTAATATGTGTTTTTAAAAAATTAGAGAAAAAGACATCTGTACCTAATTGTATGGCACTTTTTTTATTTAAACGCTTATCTGCATATGCAGAAACAATGTAAAAAACGTATTGTCCAGAATCTATAATATCACTTTCGTTAACACCTGTTCTGAAAGCAAAATTATACTTTACTTTTTCTGTAAATGCCTCGTCAATATGCTTGATATATTCTGGTGAATTATTTAAATCCAAAAGATAATTAACTCCTAAATTTAATGTAATACTATTTATAGAGCTGTTTGGTGCTTTAATGTTAGCGTTTGAATAATGGATTAAAGATAAACCCGTTTGTAATCCAAATCCTTGAAAAATATTTTCTTTTTTATAATTAAGCATCACATAAGTACTGCTTAGCAAGCGCGTACCAAATGCATTATTACGGTAATTATCAACCTTATCATACGGATTTGAATTGTATGCTAAGCCTTGACCTATTCTGAATACTAAGTTTCGTTTTAAAAAGTAAAAATTATAATGCGCATAGACACCAAGGTTGTTACCTAACGTTTCATTTTTAAAATCCTGATAAATAATTGACGCTCCATAATCTGGATAATTATATCTGCTTTCCCAAGCATTTTGACCAAATGTCTTTTTATTGTAACTTAAAATAAAACCAGTTGGGTGTCCTTTTATTAAATGTGAAATATCACTGTTATGCTCTGTTATATTTCCATAGAAAAAATTAGCATCTAAGGTAAACGGATTTTTTTCTTGTTGTGCTGTAGCTAAAAAGACACAACATAAAAATAAACAACTAAAATAAGACTTCATTAACAGTGTAATTAGGTCGCAAAAGTAATTAAATTATAAACAGCGTTAACGCATATTACTAATCAAATAAGGCAGAAGACAAATAACGGTCACCTCTGTCGCAAATAATTGCAACGACAACGCCTTGATCTAAAGTTTCGATTAATTTTAAAGCGGTTGCTACAGATCCACCACTACTCATACCTGCTAAGATACCTTCTTCCTTTGCTAATCTTTTAGTCATTGCTGTTGCTTCTTCTTGACTAACTTCGATAACTTGATCAACTTTAGATGGATTAAAAATACTTGGTACGTAGTCTGTAGACCATTTACGGATGCCTGGTATACTAGATCCATCGGCTGGTTGCGCACCTATTATTTGAATGTCTTTATTTTGTTCTTTTAAAAATGTTGAAGTTCCCATAATGGTTCCTGTAGTACCCATTGCAGATACAAAGTGCGTCACTTCTCCTTTTGTATCTTTCCAAATTTCTGGACCTGTGGTTTTATAATGCGCTTTCCAATTGTCGTTATTTTCAAATTGATTTAGCAATAAATAACCTTTTTCATCTCTCATTTTAAAAGCAACATCTCTTGAGCCTTCAATACCACGTTGGGCATCTGTTAAAACAACCTCTGCTCCATAAGCACGCATTGTTTTGACACGCTCGATAGTGGAGTTTTCTGGCATTACTAAAGAAATATTAATCCCAAATAAACTGGCTACATAAGCCAAAGCTATACCAGTGTTACCACTTGTAGCTTCTACTATATGTCCTCCTTTTTTTATGTCGCCACGTTTTACAGCTTCAGCAATCATATTATAAGCAGGTCTATCTTTTACACTTCCGCCTGGATTATCACCTTCTAGTTTTAAAAGCAACTTAACGTTAGGTTTTGATACTAAATTAGTGGCTTCTACTAATGGTGTGTTACCTATTTGTTTTAAAATACTCATTTGCTGTACTTATTGGTGATTTTAATATCTGATTTGTAAGTGACTAAAGATTGTTCTGGAATAGATTTAGTAATCCATACATTAGCTCCAATTACAGAACCTTCTCCAATAATAACGTCACCTCCTAATATAGTGGCATTGGCATAAATGGTAACATTATCCTTAATTGTTGGATGTCTTTTGGTGTTTTCTAAAGCTTTTTCGACTTTAATACCACCAAGAGTTACTCCTTGATAAATAATGACATTGTTATGTATAATTGCTGTTTCTCCAATAACAACTCCTGTAGCGTGATCTATAAAAAATGAGTCTCCAATAGTAGCACCAGGATGTATATCTGCACCTGTTATACCATGCGCATATTCCGATATCATACGTGGTAAAACAGGCACATCTAATTGCCATAAAATATGACTTAATCTATACATTGCTATAGCGTAAAATCCAGGGTAAGCTAAATAAACTTCTTTAACACTTTTTGCTGCAGGATCATTATTATAAGCCGCTTCTGCATCCAATTGTAATTTTGGCTTTAAAGCTTTAACTCCTGTTTTAAACTGATCCCATTTTGTATTACAAACTCCGCAATCTAATGCCTGAGAAACATAAAAAAAGGCATCTTTAATATTTTTAAAAAGCTGTTCCTGTTGGTCAGAAGTCTCTAACGCACAATAAAACAACTCTTTTGCTAAGTCTTCTACCTTCTCTTTAAACCTAAATGGAATTTGTAACGTCTCCTGCATAACCTATTTATATTTGAGGCTATAAAGTTACTTCTAATTTTAGACTATTTAGCGTATTTGTAATAGGAGTTTAATTATTTAAAATAATAGCAATTACTTAGATAATACCATTGCATTTGTTTAATAATTACTATTGTATAAATCCTGCACCTACCGTATTATTAGATTTACTATCTATAATAATAAAAGAACCATTTGTCCTATGGTCTTTAAATGCATCATAAAATATAGGCTTATTTAATTTAAAAGTCACTGATGCAATATCATTCATGTTTAACACCTGTGCAGACTGATCAATCCCAGAATAATCAGGATTTATTTTATGATGAATGGTATCCACTTTTGCTAATACTTTGTTAACACCATGTTGTATAACATACTTATTACCTGAGGCTAAATTTTGAGAATCCATCCAAGAAATGGTGGCTGTAAATTGTTTATCAATAACAGGTAAATCGTTAGCTTTAACAATCATGTCTCCTCTACTAATATTTACATCATCATCTAAAGTAATTAATACCGACGAGCGTCTTGATGCAGTTTGTACTTTTTGATTATAAAAATGAATCTCTTTAATTTTGGATTTAGTCTGAGAAGGAAGAATAACAACCTCATCTCCAACACTTAATTCACCTCCATAAACCTTACCAGCATAACCTCTAAAATCGTGAAATTCTTCGGTTTTAGGACGAATAACATATTGCACAGGAAACCTAGGTGTTCCTGAATTTAATACATCTTTTTGATTAATATTTTCCAAATGTTCCAATAATGTTTCACCAGTATACCAAGGTGTATTTTCTGATTTATTAACAACATTATCACCTTTTAAAGCACTTACTGGAATAAATTTAATGTTTTGGTCTTGATAGTCTCGTTTGCTCATCAAAACTTCAAATTCAGATTTTATCTCATTATATCTCTCTTCAGAAAAATCAACTAGATCCATCTTATTTATAGCTACAATTACGGTCTTAATTCGTAATAAATTATTAATAAAAAAATGACGATTAGTTTGCTCAATCACTCCTTTTCTTGCATCGATCAAGACAATAGCTGCTTGAGACGTTGACGCACCAGTTACCATATTTCTAGTATACTCAACATGACCTGGAGTATCTGCAATGATGTAACTTTTGTTAACTGTAGAAAAATAAATATGTGCAACATCAATAGTGATTCCCTGTTCTCTCTCGGCAACTAAACCATCTGTAGCCAAAGAAAAATCTAAATAATCATAACCTAGTTGTTGACTTTTATTTTTTATAGCTTCTAATTTGTCTGAAGTAAGTGATTTTGTATCGTACAATAATCTTCCAATTAATGTGCTTTTTCCATCATCAACGCTACCTGCTGTTGCTATTTTTAATACGTCCATATTATATGTTTGACTTCAAAATGAAGTTTTTATTATTAAATTAAATATTACTTTTTAAAGGAAAGAAAAGGGTATCTCTAAAAGTACCCTTGTTGTTTTCGTTTCTCCATTGCAGCTTCAGAACGCTTATCATCTATTCTGGCACCTCGCTCTGATATTGAAGAATCACGAATCTCTTGTACTACACTAGATATATCTGAAGCTTCGGATAAGACAGCTGCTGTGCAACTCATATCTCCAACGGTTCTAAAACGAACAATTCTTTCAATCACTTCTTCATCTTCATCTCTATACACAACATCATCGTCAGCAGACCATATTAATCCATCTCTTAAAAAAGTAGCTCTTGTATGTGCAAAATAAATAGAAGGAATTTCAATTTTTTCTTTCTCTATATAAGACCAAACATCTAATTCCGTCCAATTAGAAATAGGAAATACACGTACATTTTGTCCCAATTCAATTTGTCCATTTAGCATGTCAAATAATTCTGGACGTTGATTTTTTTCATCCCATTGCCCAAAATCATCTCTTACTGAAAAGATACGTTCTTTTGCTCTTGCTTTTTCCTCATCACGTCTGGCTCCTCCAATACACGCATCAAATTTAAACTCTTCAATAGCGTCTAAAAGTGTTGTTGTCTGTAATTGGTTTCGGCTTGCGTATCGTCCAGATTCTTCTTTAACTTTTCCTTGATCAATAGAGTCTTGAACATTTCTCACTATTAATTCTAAACCTAATTCTTTGACCAAACGGTCTCTAAAGGCTATAGTTTCAGGAAAATTATGACCTGTGTCTATATGCATTAATGGAAACGGAATTTTAGCAGGATAGAATGCCTTTTGAGCTAATCTTACTAATGTTATAGAATCTTTTCCTCCAGAAAACAGTAAAACTGGTTTTTCAAATTGTGCTGCCACTTCTCTAAAAATATAAATAGCTTCGTTTTCTAACGGATTTATTTGTGAGGTATTTTTCATTATTTTATTTATCATTTATGCGTGTAAACCGCATTCTCTATTACCTAAAACTTTAGTTGGATCAAAGTATTTAAACTCGTTTGGTAGTTGATGTTTTTCAAGATATGCATCAAGGCTTTCATCTGTAAAATTATAAAAAGGACTAACTTTAATTACGCCATTTTTATCCACAGATACAACATCAATACTATCTCTAAAAGCGGTTTGACCTTTACGCAAATTGGTAAACCAAACATCTGGTTTATGCTCTAAAAATGCTCTAGTAAATGGCTCTAGCTTAACTTGTTCTGTAAATAGTTTATGATTAGGATCATTGACATCAGGAATACCTAAAACGACATCACGATGTGCAACAGTCTGTTTTGGCACATAAAGTTTTACGTTTAAATTTAGGGTATTAATAACCGACTCGGCATGTTTATAGGTATTAGGCGTATTATATCCTGTGTCGCACCAAATTACCTTTATATCCTTTTTTTGATTGGATACTAAATGTAATATTGCAGCTTCATAAGGTCTAAAATTAGTAGTAACCAAAGGATTTTTGGCAATACTAATAGCCCAATTGACAATCTCCTGTGGTGTTTTATTTTTTAATTTTTGGTTAATACTATCTATATCTATTTGTATCATTTTCCTAATTTAATTTTGTTCCAAGCACGTTCATGAAAAAAGTAAAGTAACATTTTAGAAAAAAACTCTATAAAACCAATACTTAAAGCCATTTGTAAAGTGCCAGTAATAAAATAGGTAATTACTAAAGTATCTAACGTACCAATAACTCTCCAACTTATTGTTTTAAGGATGCTTCTATTAATGTTCTCTTCGGATGACTTAGCTTCCTTCTTTTTGTTTTCTACTTTAAAAAACGCATCTAAAATCATATCTAAATTCAATTACTCTTTAATTCCTATCGGAATAGTAGATTAAATGCAAATGTATAGCTTGCAGCTTGTTTGCACAAATAAATTAAATAAAATCTGCTAAAGTCTTGTTGTTAAAAATTTTAAGAGAACTATCTCTAACCTCTTCCATTAAGGTGTGAACAGCGCAAATGGTTTCATCTGGACAATCACTACATGCTTCGTAAAAATTTAAACTTACACAAGGCACCATTGCAATAGGTCCTTCTAAAATACGCATGACATCTGCCATGCTAACATTTTTAGGTTCCTTTAAAAGGTAATAACCACCTGCTTTTCCTTTTTTAGAACCTAAAATCCCGTTTTTTTTTAATGTAAGTAGGATTGTCTCTAAAAATTTTTGAGAAATATTTTCAGCTGAAGATATTGTACTAATTTGCACAGGACAACGTTGGTCCTTTTTAGCTAAGTGTACTAAAGCCTTAATTCCGTATTTTGTTTTCTTAGAAAGCATATTACAAAAGTAAGCGTTTTTTGTTATTAAAAAACAGCTTCGGCAATTGCTTTAATATTATCACTTTTTCCCATCGAGTAGTAATGTAACATTGGTATGCCTGCATTTTTAAGCTCTAAAGATTGCTGGATACACCACTCAATACCAACTTGTCTAACCTCAACATTAGTTTTACATTTAATAATACTTTTAATTAAAGCTTCTGGCAAATCCACATGAAAACGATGCGGAATAACATTTAACTGCTTTAAAGTTGATATTGGTTTTAAACCAGGAATAATAGGTACAGTAATGCCTTCGCTTCTGCATTTATTTACAAACTGAAAATACTTTTGATTATCAAAAAACATTTGTGTCACCACATATTCAGCACCATTTTTAATCTTCTTTTTTAAAAAATGAATATCACTTTCTAGACTTGGTGCTTCCATATGTTTTTCTGGGTACGCACCAACACCAACACAAAAATCCGTCGCACTACAATTAAGCAGTTGATCATCCAAATAATTAGCTTCATTTAAAGCTGTTATTTGTTTTACCAAATCACTAGCATACGCATGACCTTCTTTTTCTGGCGTAAAATAGGTTTCGGTTTTAACCGCATCTCCACGTAAAGCCATAACATTATCAATATTTAAAAAGTCCAAATCAATTAAAAAATTCTCTGTATCCTCTTTAGTAAAACCACCACATAAAATATGCGGAATGGCATCCACGTTATATTTATTTTGGATTGCAGCACAAATACCAACGGTTCCAGGACGCTTTTTAACCACCTGTTTTTTAAGCAAACCATCACCTAAATCTTTATACACATATTCCTCACGATGGTACGTAACATCAATAAAAGGTGGATTAAATGCCATTAATGGATCAATATTATCAAAAATAGATTGGATATGTTGTCCTTTTAAAGGCGGTAAAATCTCGAACGAAAATTGCGTTTTCCCTTCACCTCTAATTATGTGTTCTGTTACTTTCATGTATTACCTAAAATTATATCTCAGTTACTTTTATGGCGTTACCACAAGGGTCGCGCTTTCCGTTATATCTTTTTACTTGTTCTCGTCACAATACTCCTAACGTCGTATCACTCGAACTGACGTAAAAAGGATGCCACATCAATCGCTAACGCACTAGTCTGCTAAATTTGGGTTTAGCCATTTGGTAGCTTCTTCTATGCTAATATTTTTTCGTTTTGAATAATCCAATAATTGATCTTTCGTGATTTTTCCTAAGCCAAAATACTTAGCCTCAGCATTACCAAAATAATAGCCACTTACACTTGCTGCAGGCCACATAGCAAGACTTTCGGTAAGTTTTACACCAATGTTTTCTTCTACATTTAATAGCTTCCAAATGGTTTGCTTTTCTAAATGATCTGGACACGCAGGATAACCAGGAGCTGGACGAATGCCTTTATAACTTTCCTTAATTAATTCTTGGTTAGTTAAACTTTCATCTTGTGCATAAGCCCAATGTTTTGTTCTTACTTCTTTATGAAGATATTCTGCAAAAGCTTCAGCCAATCTATCTGCTAACGCTTTAATCATTATCGAATTATAATCATCATTATCAGCTTCAAACTGCTCTGCTAACTCTGCTGTACCAAAACCAGTAGACACGCAAAAAGCACCAATATAATCTTGTATTCCTGTTTCTTTTGGAGCAATAAAATCTGCTAAGGCGTGATTTGGCACACCTTCTCTTTTCTTTAATTGTTGACGTAAGGTTATAAATTTAATTTTATCTTCACTTGTAAGACCTCTCGACTGCGCTCGAGGTGACAAACTTACCTCAACGTCATCATCATTTATGGTATTAGCAGGAAACAACCCAAAGATGGCTTTAGCTTTTAATAGTTTTTCATCAAAAATTCTTTTTAATAATTCTTGAGCGTCAATAAACAAATCTGTTGCTTGACTTCCAACAACATTATCTGTTAAAATATCTGGATACTTGCCATGTAAATCCCAACTTCTAAAAAAAGGAGACCAATCTATATACGTTTCTAATTTTGTAATATCAAAATCATCAATTATTTGAATTCCTAATTGTTTTGGTTTTACAATTTTAGAGGTTTGCCAATCTATTTTATACTTTCTATTTCTAGCCTCTTCAATGCTTATGTAATCTTTTTGTTTGGTTCTGTTTAAAAATTTTTCTCTAAACACATCATATTCTTCCCTAATCTGCTCTTTATAAACAACATTGTTTTTATTTAATAATTCGCCAACAACAGTTACAGCTCTTGATGCATCATTAATATGTACCACAGCATCTTTGTAATGAGGTGCAATTTTAACCGAAGTATGTGCTTTAGACGTCGTTGCTCCTCCAATAATTAATGGTATATCTAAGTTTTGTTTTTCCATTTCTTTGGACACATAAACCATTTCGTCTAAGGATGGTGTGATTAAACCACTTAAACCAATAATATCTACCTGCTCTTTAATAGCAGTATCAATTATTTTTTCTGGCGGAACCATAACACCTAAATCTATAATCTGGTAATTATTACAACCTAAAACTACACTCACAATATTTTTACCAATATCATGCACATCTCCTTTTACAGTTGCCATCAAAATTTTTCCAGCAAAGGCTTGTTTTCCATCTTTTTCAGCTTCAATAAATGGTTGTAAATAAGCGACTGCTTTTTTCATGACTCTAGCCGATTTTACTACTTGTGGCAAAAACATTTTTCCGCTTCCAAATAAATCTCCAACCACACTCATACCTTGCATTAAGTGACCTTCAATAACCTCAATGGGTCTTGAAACAGATTGTCTTGCTTCTTCAACATCTTCAATTATATATGTATCAATCCCTTTTACTAAAGCATGTGTGATTTTGCTTTGCAACTCGGTATTTCTCCATTCCTGAACCGTTTCTGTAGTTTCTTTTTTATTGCCTTTTACGGTTTCGGCAAACTCCAATAAACGCTCAGTAGCATCCTCACGTCTATCAAACAAAACATCTTCAACACATTGCAGTAACTCTTTATCAATTTCATCATAAATCTCCAACATCGTTGGGTTTACAATACCTAAATTCATTCCGTTTTTTATGGCGTGAAACAAAAATGAAGCATGCATAGCCTCACGCACAGTATTGTTTCCTCTAAAAGAAAAGGACACATTACTTACACCACCAGACACATTAGCAAATGGTAAATTTTGTCTAATCCACTTTGTAGCATTAAAAAAGTCTAATGCATTTTTACGATGTTCTTCCATTCCTGTAGCAACAGGAAAAATATTGGGATCAAAAATGATGTCTTGTGCAGGAAAATTGACAATATCAACCAATATTTTATAAGAACGTTCACAAATTTCAATACGACGTTTATACGTATCTGCTTGACCATTTTCATCAAAAGCCATTACAATTACAGCAGCTCCATAACGTTTTACTAGTTTAGCTTGACGTATAAACTCGGTTTCTCCTTCTTTTAAACTTATAGAATTTACAACAGATTTACCTTGAACCACCTTTAAACCAGCCTCAATAATTTCCCATTTAGAGCTATCAATCATTATAGGGATTCTGGAAATATCTGGCTCTGAAGCAATTAGATTTAAAAAGGTAGTCATCGCATAAACACCATCCAACATACCTTCGTCCATGTTGACATCTAAAATTTGTGCACCACCTTCTACCTGATCTCTTGCTACAACTAAAGCTTCGGTATATTGTTCTTCTTTTATTAAACGTAAAAACTTTCTAGAACCTGTAACATTGGTACGCTCTCCTACGTTTATAAAATTACTTTCTGGTGTTACAATTAAGGGTTCTAAACCAGAAAGTGTTAAATATTTTTGACAGTCACAGTCATCCATTATGCTAATTGTTTTATTTGTCTTGGTTTATAGCTTTTTATAACCTGAGCAATTGCTTTAATATGTTCTGGATTTGTCCCACAGCAACCACCAATAATATTAATTAAATCGTCTTTTAAATATTCTTCAATTAAGTTTTTCATTTCTTCTGGAGTTTGATCATATTCTCCAAAAGCATTTGGTAATCCAGCATTTGGATGTGCAGACGTGTAAAAATCTGTTTGATTTGATAGACGTTTTAAATAAGGTTGTAATTGCTTTGCACCTAAAGCACAGTTAAAGCCAACACTTAATAAAGGCACGTGAGAAATTGAAGCTAAAAAAGCCTCAACTGTTTGACCAGACAGTGTACGACCAGAAGCATCTGTAATGGTCCCAGATACCATAATTGGAATGTCTATATTTTGTTCTTCTTTTACTTCTTCAATTGCAAATAATGCTGCTTTTGCATTTAAAGTGTCAAAAATAGTTTCGACTAACAATAAGTCTACTCCTCCATCAATTAAGGCTTCTACTTGTTGCTTGTAGGCAATACGCAACTCATCAAAAGTTACAGCTCTAAATTCTGGTCTGTTAACATCAGGACTTAGGCTTGCTGTACGATTTGTTGGACCAATACTTCCTGCTACAAAACGAGGTTTTTCTGGGTTTTTATTAGTGAATTCCGTAGCAACATGTTTAGCAATTTTAGCCGATTCAAAATTAAGTTCATATACTAAATCTTCCATATTATAGTCTGCCATAGCGATGGTTGTACCAGAAAATGTATTAGTTTCAACTATATCTGCTCCAGCTTCAAAATACTTACGATGTACGTCTGCAATAGCATTGGGTTGGGTTAATGACAGTAAATCGTTATTTCCTTTTAAAGATGTTGGATAGTCTTTAAAACGGTCGCCTCTAAAATCCTCTTCAGTAAAATTATAGCGTTGTAACATTGTACCCATTGCACCATCAAGTACTAGAATTCGTTTTTTAATGACTTCTGTAATACTACTCATACACACTTTTTTAATACAGTTTCAAATTTGTTTGTTGACACTTCTTTACTTTTAAAAATTGGGTTTAATAATCTAGACAACTGTTCAAATTCTATTAAAAAAGCATCATGACCATGCAGTGATTTAATCTCGCCAATAGTTACATTTTGCTTGACTGATTTTAAATCAATATAAGTTTCCCAGTTTTCATCAGCCTTAAAAAACAAATCGCTATTAATTGTTATAATATGTACGTGACCTTTAATGACTGAAGCCACGTCTTTAAAAGGTAATCGTCCTTTTGTTATATCAATAGTCTTTAGAATTTGATTCATTAATTTATAAGCTGACAAATGAAATCTACTATCCAACTGGTCTCCATGATAACTTAACCAACTTTGGACTTTAAATAAAGATTGTGAATTTTTACCACGAGAAAACTTTTTTGTCAAAGATTCTGGCGTACGATATAAAGTCATAGCGTGCATTCTGGCATCTTTTAAAGGCTGATTTGAATTGTTTAAGATTGCGTCCTGAATATGGCAATTTGCGGTAATCCAATCCGTCACTTTCCAATCTGTAGCAATTGGTATTACATGTTGTGCTAAGTTTGGTTTTAAAACAGCTAACTCCCAAGCTATTCCTCCTCCAACGGAACCTCCAATGATGGCATACAATTTATTAATTAATAAATGTTGAAGTCCTAAAGCAAAAATTTCGGCTATGTTTCTAGCTGTAAATTCCTGGTAATTATATATCAGATTTTCTTCTAGATTATCATAACCATTACCTGGAATATTAAAAGCTAAAATGGTATAATGTAAGGTATCAATACATTTATTATCACCTATTAAATCATTCCACCATCCTTGGTCTCCAACCACATTAGAATTACCAGTAAGCGCATGATTAACCAATATAATTGGTGCTGTATGTAATGGTCTGCCAAATAATTGGTAAGACAACTTAATATCTGATGTCTTACCATTATTGTTAACAAACTCAGGGATATTTATATATTTTAAATTCTCCATTTTACTTTAAACTATATTCTTTTTCAACAGCTATTTTTATTGGCGTTTTATTGGACAAATTGTCTCTTACAGGACAACGTGCCTCAACAATCTCTAACCATTTTGCAAGTGTTTCTATACTTGCATCTGTTTTAGGGATTAGGTTTAGTTCTATTGTTTTAAAACCAGCACGCTCGTCTTGCGAGATTCCTAAGAATTTATTTGGATTGATTTGTCCTGAAACTTCGATATCAAGTTTTTCTATTTTAAAACCAAGCTCTTTTGCTACTAGGTGTCCAACTACATTTACGCAACCTGCAAAACCTGCTAAAATATACTCGACAGGATTTGGACCTTGATCTGTTCCATTTAACGTGTCTGGTTCATCAACCACTAATTTAAACTGTCTAGCTTGTCCTATAAATTGAGTAGCAGAAGTACTGTTTCCTGTTACTGTAAATTTTAAATCACTCATATTTTATTGCATTAGAAATAACCATCACACTTTAAAATGGCAACTAAAAAGTGTGACGTTATTTCGGGTTAAATAATTAAAATTAAATTAGGCTTATGCTAAAACGGTTTTGTTTACAACAGTAAAAGCCTCTTTTAAATCTGCTTTTAAATCGTCTATATTTTCTATTCCAACAGACAATCTGATTAAGTCTTTTGTAACTCCTGTGGCTTGTTGCGCTTCATCACTTAGTTGTTGATGCGTTGTACTTGCAGGATGAATAATTAGTGATTTAGTGTCACCAATATTAGCCAATAGTGAAAATAACTTAGTCGTATCTGCTATTTTTTTAGCCGATTCAAAACCACCTTCAACTCCAAATGTCACCACACCACTTTGTCCATTAGGTAAATATTTTTTAGCTAACGTATTGTATTTACTAGTTTGCAATCCTGGATAATTTACCCAAGTTACTTCTGGCTGTTCTTGCAACCATTTAGCTAATTGTAAAGCATTTTGAGAGTGTTTTAAAATTCTTAATTCTAAGGTTTCTAATCCTTGAATAATCTGAAATGCATTAAAAGGACTTAAAGCGCCACCATAATCACGTAAACCTTCAATTCTTACCTTTGCAATAAATGCTGCTGGTCCAATAACATCACTATAGACTAAACCATGGTATCCAGCAGAAGGCTCTGTAAATTCTGGAAACTTACCATTAGTCCAGTCAAAAGTTCCTGCATCTATAATGATACCACCTAAAGAAGTTCCATTACCTGTAATATATTTTGTAAGCGAATGGATGACTATATTTGCACCATATTCAATTGGATTTAACAAGTAAGGTGTTGCAACTGTATTATCCACAATTAATGGCACTTTATGGGCTTTTGCATGTTTAGAAATAGCCTCTAAATCCAAAACATCCAATTTTGGATTACCTAAAGACTCTACAAATACAGCTCTTGTATTTTCTTGAGCTGCTTTACTAAAATTTTCTGGATCAGAAGGATCTACAAATGTGGTTGTAATACCATGTCGTGGTAGGGTTACGCTTAATAGATTATACGTACCACCATACAAACTACTAGAAGCCACAATATGGTCTCCTGCTTTTAATAAGGTTAATAATGTTGTAGAAATGGCAGCTGTTCCGGAAGCAGTTGCTACTGCTGCAATACCACCTTCTAGAGCTGCAATACGTTGTTCTAAAACATCATTTGTTGGATTATTTAAACGTGTATAAATAAATCCAGGGACAGACAGATTAAAGCGTCCTGCTGCGTCATCCGAATCGTCAAAAACGTATGAAGTAGTTTGATAAATAGGAACTGCTCTTGTCCCTCCTGTTTTAGCAGTGTCATGTCCTGCGTGTAATGCTTGTGTTGCAAATTTTTGAGTACTCATTTTTCTAATTTTTGAGTTAATAAATAAATTAAACCAAAAGTCAAATAAGCTTCGTTTGAAGCATACTTAATAGAAAAATGTTAAAAAGAAAAATACTAACCACAGATGAGTAATTAGTTTTTAGTTATCTATCCAATGTATCGATTAATGAATCGAAAATTAAGTAGAATTTAGCACCTTCTTAGTAAGTCTAAGGGTTGCTAAGGCTTCAATGGGTCTAATCCCTCCACCTTTCTTGATAACATTTCAGTAAGTTTTTGAACTTTGTGAGTACAAATATTGCAAAATAAATATTTTAGAAACAAACAAAACGGAATAATTTTCTAAAAAATTAACTTTTTATTAATTAAACAGAAAATAATTCATATAATATTAATTTATACAGATTAATATTCTGTTATATTTAAAAATAGCAAGTTCAAAAAAATTTTAAACTTGCTATTTAAAGCTATAGTAAATGTTAGTTGGTTATAATTAAGCCGAATTACGACTCGCATTTATATTACCAAATAACGATCGTGTTACTAATTTTTCATAAACAGCAATCAAATCGGTGTCTTTTACATCTGCTTTTTCTAATTCCTGAATTTGTTTTAAAGCATATTGTTGTATTGTTAATAGTGGCAATACAATAGATTCTCTAACCCTAATTGAGGCTTTACCTGATGGCTCTTCTTCCATTAAATCTGTATAACCTGTTAATTTTAAAATCAATCGTTTTGTTGTTAAATACTCGGTATGTATAACATTCCAAAAGGCACCATATTCTGGATCATCACTCATGTATTTAGTCAAATCAAAAAACGATTTTGATAAGGACATCATACTGTTTTCAATTAATGTTCTAAAAAAGCTAGAGGTTTTAAATAAGTTTTGCGCTTTTTCAAATTCGCCAGCATCTTCGTAATGTTTTAAAGCAGTACCAACACCAAAAAATCCTGGTACATTTTGTTTTAATTGACTCCAAGACCCTACAAAAGGAATGGCTCTTAAATCTTCAAACACTAAACCTTCTGCTTTACCACGTTTGGAAGGTCTGCTTCCAATATTAGTTTTTGCGTAATATTTAAGTGTACTCATATGCTCTAAATATGAGATAAATTTTGGATGATTTTTAAAATCTACATACGCTTGATAACTTAGCTTAGCTAGATTATCCATAACCGCTCTATTTTCTGGAACCATGCGTAAATCCGTATCACTTAAACTATTATATATACCAGAACTTATTAATTGCTCTAAGTTATATTGTGAAGAATCTAAAGTACCAAAATTAGAACTTATAGTTTGTCCTTGGATAGTTAATTGCACTTCTTTATCCTCTATAGTTGGTCCTAAGGACGCATAAAAATTGTGTGTTTTACCACCACCTCTTGCTGGTGGTCCACCACGACCATCAAAAAATATGACAGTTACATCATATTTTCTAGAGATAGCTGTTAAACGTTCTTTTGCTTTATAAATAGCCCAATTAGCCATTAAATAACCTCCATCTTTAGTTCCGTCACTAAAGCCTAACATTATAGTTTGCTTATTTCCTCTAGATTTTAAGTGTTTAGCATAAGCAGGATTTGTATATAAATCCTCCATTACTATATGTGCATTTTCTAAATCTGTTATAGTTTCAAAAAGAGGTCCAATATCAACCGTAAGTTTATCATTAAATGCTACAACTTTAAGCATTGCAAATAACTGCATAACATTTAAAGTGGTTTGATTATTACTAATAATATAACGGTTTGCAGCCAACTCTCCATTAGTTTCCTGAATAGATTTTAAAGCCTTAATAGTATTTAATGCTTTTAGCGTTTCTTCATCTTTAATTAAAGACAAATCCACTGTACCTTTTACTTCAGACAAAACCTTAACTTGTTCTGCTTCTGAAAGACTATGATAATTACTCGGAATATCCTTGCTTCCGTTAGCAATCATACTATCCACCATTGTTGTAAAAATTGAATGATGCACTCTACTATCTTGACGTATATCTAAGCTTGAAAAATGAAAACCAAATAAATGAATTTTGTTAAGTAAACTAGTTACTTCGGTAACGTAAAGCGATTGATGCTGATCAATTATAATTTGTCTGATGGCTTTTAATTCTGAAACAAATTCGTTTAAAGTTAAACTTGATTCTTCATGAAGCACTTTTTTATATAACTGTGTTTCTATATGTGATATACGCGCTTCAACACCTTGAAAGGTTAATTTACGTTTTAACTTTCGGACATCTTTATGGTAATTTTTAATAATAGTTTCGTGTAACCTTTCTGCGACTTTAACTGTAATTTCTGGTGTAACAAATGGGTTTCCATCTCTGTCTCCTCCTGGCCAAAAACCAATGTTAATAATATCGTTATCTATATGTTTCCCGTCAAAAATATTTTGTTGGATATAGTCATATATTTTTCCGAAGGATTCATAAAACACATTTTCTAGATACCAGATTAAGCTAACCGCTTCATCGTAAGGTGTTGGTTTTTCATGTTTAAAAAATGGTGTTTTTCCTAATTGCGCTAACAAATCATTTATATGTAGTAAGTCGTTTTCTCTAACTGCTTCTGTCAAGTCTGTAATAATTCCTAAAACAGCACCAGGATAAAATTGTGTTGGATGTGCTGTTAGCACAATTCTAACTTTAAATTCTTCTAAATACTGACGTAACTTATCTAGCTTTCCTTCTGCAGCAGCACTTTCTTTTAAACTTCTAAGCGTACCAATTCCGTCCATATTATTAACAATCGGGAAAGCAGCATCCTCTATCGCATCAAATAAAACGACTTGTCTTTCTATATATTGAATAAACCTAAACAACAAATCTATCTTGGATTTGTCTGAACGTCTAGCTTGATATTTTTTAAAAAACGTATCTACAATAACGGTTGGATTATGCCCATCTTCAAACCCATTTTTGCATGTTTCATGAAACAATGGTAATAAAACACCTGTTTTAGTAATTGTATCAAAAGGAAGGGTCATAAAAATACCATTGTATATTTGATATTTAGACAATACATTTTGATTGAAACGCGTTAACTTAGGCTGTAAAGGCATAATTTTTATTTTTAGATAAGTTATAAAGTTAATGAACAATAGGTGACTTTGATAAAATGATTGAAATTTTTAGGAATTATTAACTAATAGCACTGCTTTATATGAATTACATAATTAAATCTTCATATTTTGATTTTTACTAAATGTAATTATGATTGGCAATTCCATCAATTAACTATTTTTAACGGTATGTTTTGATAAAAACTACTTTATTTTCTTACTTTTGCTGCTCAATAAATTAGAGGACGGATTTGACTGATTGCAACCTCATTAAAAAATGCTAAAGGCAGTGTAAACTTCCTTAGACGCTTTCGTCAAATCTATTATATACATTTTAAAAAACAAATATGGCGTATTTATTTACATCAGAGAGTGTGTCTGAAGGACACCCAGACAAAGTAGCAGATCAAATTAGTGATGCTTTAATAGATAATTTTTTAGCATTTGACAAAGACAGTAAGGTTGCTTGCGAAACTTTAGTAACAACAGGACAAGTTGTTTTAGCTGGAGAGGTTAAATCTAACACGTATTTAGACGTACAACAAATAGCAAGAGACACCATTAATAAGATTGGATATACTAAAAGTGAGTATATGTTTGATGGTAATTCTTGTGGTGTTTTTAGTGCAATACATGAGCAATCGGACGATATTAATCGTGGTGTTGACAGAGCTAGTAAGGAAGAGCAAGGTGCTGGTGACCAAGGTATGATGTTTGGTTATGCAACGCGCGAAACTGAAAACTACATGCCTTTAGCTTTAGATTTATCTCATAAAATCTTAATTGAATTAGCTGAGTTACGTCGCGAAAGCAAAGACATTACTTATTTAAGACCTGACTCTAAAAGTCAAGTTACTATTGAGTATAGTGATGATAATGTACCACAACGTATTGATGCAATTGTAGTATCAACTCAACATGACGATTTTGATGCTAACGATGAGGTTATGTTATCTAAAATCAGAAAAGACATTGTCGAGATATTAATACCTAGAGTCGTTGCTAAATTACCAGAAGCGACACAAGCATTATTTAATGACGACATCAAATACCACATTAATCCAACAGGAAAATTTGTTATTGGAGGACCTCATGGTGATACAGGATTAACAGGTCGTAAGATTATTGTTGATACTTACGGAGGAAAAGGAGCCCATGGTGGTGGTGCTTTTTCTGGAAAAGATCCAAGTAAAGTTGATAGAAGTGCTGCTTATGCAACAAGACATATTGCTAAAAATTTAGTTGCAGCAGGCGTTGCTGACGAAATTTTAGTACAAGTATCATACGCAATTGGTGTTGTTGAGCCAATGGGAATTTTTGTAGACACATACGGAACTTGTCCATTTAATATGACTGATGGAGAAATTGCACAAAAAATATCGAAGATATTTGACATGCGTCCATCTGCTATTGAAGATCGTTTAAAATTACGTAATCCAATGTATAGCGAAACAGCTGCTTATGGACATATGGGAAGACAAAATGAAACCGTGTCTAAAACATTTTCTAGACCAAATGGAGGAGACATTACCTTAGATGTTGAATTATTTACTTGGGAAAAATTAGACTACGTAGACAAAGTAAAAGCTGAGTTTGGATTATAACATCCAACTTATTTATATAAAAAAAAGCCTCTCAAATTATTTGAGAGGCTTTTTTATTTATTAGTTGGCTTTCCATTTTATTGGCAAATGCACAATTTTTTTAGTGTCAAAAAAGTCTTCTTCAAAATAATCTGATATATTATAAATAGTAGTGGTTTTATAATCCTGAAGCTCTTCCGTTAAGTCACCACCTTTAAGGTAAATTATTCCATTTTTAAGTTCGTTTTGCTGTGTTTTTGAAACTTTTCCTTTTATCCAATGTACAAACGTTGGCATTGCTGCAACAGCACGACTGATAATAAAGTCATAAGTTTCTTTAATTTCTTCTACACGACTATGGGTTACTTTAACGTTTTGCAACTCTAAACCTGCAACAACCTCTCTAACTACATTTAGTTTTTTGTTAATACTATCTACTAAATGAAATTCGCATTCAGGAAACAAAATAGCCAAAGGAATACCAGGAAAACCTCCTCCTGTCCCAACATCCATCATCGAGCTTCCATCTTTAAAATTAATAATTTTAGCAATTGCTAAAGAGTGTAGTACATGACGTAAATACAACTCGTCAATATCCTTTCTAGACACCACATTTATTTTCAAGTTCCAGTCTTGATACAAAGCTTCAAGCTTAGTAAATTGTTCTATTTGTAAAGGTGTTAAATCAGGAAAATACTTTAAAATCAGCTCCATAAACGTTTATAATTTTCGACAAAAATATGCATTTTAACACTAAAAAGGGAGCTTCTGTTTTGCTTAATTAATTATCTTTGTAATAAATATTATTTGACGGATTTTTCCGTTATAGTAAAAAGAATACAATTACAATGACAAAACAAACAGTAACGTTCTCTCGAACAGACTCTGCAAAATTTTTTAAAACACTTAATAAACGTGTCAACAATTATTTTAAAGAAAACAATATTAAAAAAACAGGAAATTGGAAGTTATACTTTAAAGCTATAGTAATGTTTACATTATTATTGGGTCCATTAGTACTTATATTAACCGTTGATCTACCAACTTGGCTACAAATTATATCTGTTATGGTTATAGGTGTAGGTATGGCTGGAGTAGGTATGAATGTAATGCACGATGCTAATCATGGGTCGTTCTCAAGCAAAAAATGGGTTAACCGTTTAATGGGTAGTAGCATCCATATTTTAGCTGGTAATGACTACAATTGGAAAGTACAACACAACGTATTACATCACACGTATACTAATATTGAAGGTCATGATGAAGATATTGACGCAGGAAGAATCATACGTTTTTCCAAGCACTCTAAATGGTTAAAGATCCACCAATATCAAAAATATTATGCGTTTTTACTGTACGGTTTACTAACTGTAAATTGGGCAATTACAACAGATTTTAAGCAAACTTATATTTACTTAAAAAGAAAATTATCTTATGGTGATTTCCCTAAACCTGCAACACAATGGACCAAATTAATCATTGGAAAAATATTGTATTACACGATTTGGGTAGTATTACCATTATCTTTAGGATATGCTTGGTGGCAAGTTTTAATTGGCTTTTTAATCATGCATTACACAGCAGGAATTATATTAAGTGTTGTGTTTCAATTAGCACACGTAATGCCTAATACAGACATGCCTTTACCAGACGAAAATGGTAACATGAAAAATACTTGGGCTATTCACCAGTTATTTACTACTTCTAACTTTTCGCCTAAAAATTGGTTAGTAGAGTTTTATACAGGTGGATTAAACAGACAAGTAGAGCATCATTTATTTGCACATATTAGCCATGTACACTACAAAAACATTGCTAATATAGTAAAAGAAACTGCTCATGAATTTAGCTTACCATACAACGAATATAACTCTATTTGGAAAGCTATTGGAGAACACTACCAACAACTAAAAATGTTAGGTCAAAAGCCTAACATGGCATAATTAATTTTTGCACAATATAACAACACACACATGAGCCAACCACTTTCTGATCGTATTTTAAACATGTCCACTTCTGCCACTTTAGCTATGGCAGCAAAAACTAGAGAGCTTAAAGCTGAAGGTAAAGACATTATTGGATTAAGCTTAGGTGAGCCAGACTTTAATACACCAGATTTTATTAAAGATGCTGCTATCCAAGCCATTAATGACAATTACAATTCATACTCTCCAGTAGATGGTTATGTAGAATTAAAAGAAGCGGTTATTACTAAATTTAAGCGTGATAACAACTTAACATACACCTTACCACAAATTGTAGTATCTACAGGAGCTAAACAAAGTTTAGCAAATATAGCTGCAGTTATGTTAAACAAAGGTGACGAGGTTATTTTACCATGTCCTTATTGGGTAAGCTACTCTGACATTGTTAAGTTAAGTGAAGGTGTACCTGTAGAAGTACAAACAAGTATTGACACAGATTTTAAAATGACTGCTGCACAATTAGAAGCTGCTATTACACCAAAAACTAAAATGTTATGGTTTAGTAGTCCTTGTAACCCAAGCGGATCATTATATAGTCAAACAGAATTAGAAGCTTTAGCTGAAGTTTTAAAAAAACATCCAAATATATACGTTGTTTCTGATGAAATATACGAACATATTAATTACACTGGAAAACCACACGCAAGTATGGCTTCTGTTGATGGCATGTTTAACAATACTATTACGGTAAACGGAGTCTCTAAAGCATTTGCAATGACTGGATGGCGTATTGGTTACATTGGTGCTCCAGATTGGATCGCACGTGCTTGTAACAAAATGCAAGGTCAAGTGACTAGTGGAGCTAATTGTATTGCACAACAAGCTGTAATTACAGCTTTAAACGCAGATCCAAGTGTTGTAAAGTTTATGATTGACGAGTTTAAAGTACGTCGTGATTTAGTTTTAGATCTACTTGGTAACATCGAAGGTTTTAATACAAATACACCAGAAGGCGCTTTTTATGTTTTTCCAGATATTTCTTATTTTTTCGGAAAAACATTAAGAGGAAAAACAATACATAACGCAACAGATTTTTCGTTATATTTATTAGAAGAAGCTTTAGTAGCAACAGTTACTGGAGAAGCTTTTGGAAATCCAAATTGCATTAGATTAAGTTATGCAGCTTCACAAAAAGAGATCACTGAAGCTATAAAGCGTATTAAAGAAGCGGTTAGTTAATTAACCCACTACATATTACTTATAAAAAAAGCTTCACAATTGTGAAGCTTTTTTTATTAAATACTTTTTCTTTTTGTCAAAATAAAATAGATCCATTTAAACTTATAGTAAACACCTAAACCTATAAAAAGAAACACTAAATAGTATAACCATTTATAATCTGTGTCAGATTGGTATCCATAATATTGTTTTAATAAAAATAACACTGATGCTAATGCGTAAAATACTAACGCAAATACTAAGTTTTTCATAAAGGGAAAATTTAATAACTAAATAAAAAAAGCAAGGTTTAATTAGACATGAGTTTAAATCTAAAAAAATAAACTAACATTACTTTATTTACACTAAATATATAAAAATAGATAACATAACAGCCAAAGTTATAATAAGTAATACTATTTGTTTGACACGTCTCAACTTATGCTCTTTCTTAAGCTTATTGCGTAACAACGCTATATCTTTATCTGATGCTTTTGGTAAATTGTATTTTGTTTTTTCTTTAGAATTACTAACAAAACTAAAAGATTTCTCTTTTCGTTTTGCTAACATATTTCTATTACTTTTTAATGATTGGTTGGCAGCCATCATTGATCCTTCTCCACCCATAAAATCTATAATTTAGACTGAATATTTTCAGAAATTAAACATTGAAATCTTTTTTAGCAAACCATTATACATTAGTTGCTATCAAAATTATTATATAAAAAAAGCTGCTTTATATATATGTAGCAGCTTTTTATAAAATGTTACATTCCTGATTAAAGAAAATAACGATAGACTAATAGAAATTAAATAATAGCGAGAATTATCATGACTACAAACAATAACAGTTTAAGTGATGTAGCAACTGTACAACAGCTTTTATTATAAGACCAACTTTTTAGACGTTGCTTACTGCTAAATAAAGATTTAGACGAAATGTTTTTAAAATTACTTATTACAATAGACTTGTAATTAGAATTTAAAATCCCAGAATAATTATTTAATGTAGTTACTGAGTCCGTTTGTAAAGACTGTGTGTTAATTGATAATGCCATGATTGATTGATGTATTGGTTATATAATAAAGACGAAGTAGACTTTAAAATGTTACAGTACAACCCAAAAAAACAACAAGACTATTTAGAAAACTATCTATTTCTCCAGAAAAAAGGCGTCAACAAAATCAATACAGTAAACAACTCTAAACGACCAATTAACATTAAAAAACTACACCACCATTTACCAACAGCTGGTAGTGCTGCATAATTATTTACTGGTCCAAATTGACCTAAAGCAGGACCAACGTTTCCTAAGCTTGAGGCTGCAATACCAATAGAGGATTCAAAATTAATACCCATCATAGAAAAACCTAAGGCACCAATTATAAAAGCAATCATGTATAAAATAAAAAAGCCTAGAATATTAAATACAATATCTCCTGATATAGCTCTTTTATTATATCGTACTGGTAAAATAGCATTAGGATGCAAAGTACGTTTAAACTCTAAAAATCCATTTTTAATTAATACTAAATGACGCACTACTTTTACACCTCCTGCTGTACTTCCTGCAGAGCCACCTAAAAACATTAGCCCAAAGAAAAATACCACCAAAAATGGTGTCCACAATGTATAGTCTGCTGTTACAAAACCTGTAGTAGTAATTACAGATAGTACTTGGAACAAAGCGTGTCTAAAAGCACTTTCGGCTTTACCCCAAACCATTGGATGGTCTATAGAAGATATCGTTAAATCTGCTCTAAAATAAATAATTAACGCAGCAATTATTGTAAATATAGCTACAAATTTAAAGTACAGTTTAAACTCTTCATCATGTATCACTTTTTGAACTTTTCCTTTAAAAGCAAAATAACTTAGTACAAAGTTAGAACCTGCTAAAAACATAAAAGCGATAATAATATATTGTATAACTGGTTGATTATTCCAGTAAGCAACACTTGCATTTTTAGTAGAAAAACCACCAGTAGACAACGTACACATGGAGTGATTTATGGCATCAAAAAAGCTCATTCCTGCCACTTGAAGCAAAATAGTTTCTGCTGCTGTATAACCAAAATAGATTAACCACAAACGCTTTGCAGTATCTGTAATTCTAGGATGTAATTTATCTGCACTAGGTCCAGGTGCTTCAGCTGCAAATAACTGCATACCTCCAATTCCCAGTAATGGTAATATGGCAACTGCTAAAACAATAATACCCATACCACCAATCCAATGGGTTAAACTTCTCCAAAACAAAACCCCTTTAGGTACAATTTCTATATCATTTAAAATGGATGCTCCAGTGGTTGTAAAACCAGACATGGTTTCAAAAAAAGCGTTTGTAAAGTTAGGAATTGCTCCTGTGGCTAAATACGGAACTGCACCTGATAAGGACATAACAATCCACCCAAAAGCTACAACAATGTAACCTTCACGCTTATTCATTTCTTTATTATGGTTACGATGATTAATCATCCCTAAAAGCCCAAAAATCAAAATCCCTAAACCTGAAGACACCAATTGTAAAGTCACACCATCCTGATAAATTAAACTTACCAAAGCGGACAGCAAAATAAAACCACCATTAAAGACTAATAGTAGACCAAAAAAATAAAATATAATCTTGTAGTTAAGCCTTAAGCGTTTTCCCATTATAAAAATAGTTTTTCAACTTCCTTAATTGATCGTGGTAAACAACATACCACAATATAATCGCCTTCTTTTATTCTAAAACTACCTAATGCGATCAATCCTTTACCGTTTCTGATAACACCACCAACAATTGCAGATCTAGGAAACTCGACATCTTTAATTAACTTATTGCAAATTTTTGAAGTAGGCTTAACCTTAAACTCTAACAACTCGGCATTCATGTTGTTAAGTTTAGTCATTGCAATAACTTCACCTTTACGTATGTATCTAAAAATGTTATTGGCAGCTAAAAGTTTTTTATTAATTAGCGTATCAATACCAATAGATTGGGATAACTCAAAGTAATCCATGTTTTCTACTAAGGCAATTGTCTTTTTAACACCCTTAGATTTAGCAACAAGGCAGGACATGATATTAGTCTCAGAATTACCAGTTACAGATATAAAAGCATCCATTTCGCTAATATTTTCTTCTTCTAACAATTCAACATTACGACCATCTCCATTAATAACTAAAACTTTAGGTAAGTCGTCCGCTAAATCAAAAGCTATATCTTTATTATTCTCTATTAATTTTACATTAAACCCGCTTAAAGACAAATCTCTAGAGGTTTTAAAACCAATTTTACTACCACCTAAAATCATGACATCCTTAACAGGTGTATTTGTTTTACCTGTCATTTTACACAACTCATCACCTCCTCCTGCACAAGTAATAAATACTGCATTATCACCTTCTCTAAACTCGGTATCACCTCTAGGTATAATAGTATATTGCGTACCAAAACGTTGTATTGCAATTGGCACAAAATGTATTTCCGAAAATGATTCGGCAGCCTCTTTTACTGTTTTACCAACAAAACCTGCTGTTCTGGTCAAACTTAAACTAACCATTGTTAGTGCACCACCTTCAAACTCATAACTATCCTTAAAGGCAGATTGATTTAAAAGCAACTCAATTTCTGCAGCAGCTAAACTTTCTGGCGAAATCAGCTCGTCAATACCAAATCGGGTAAAACCAACCTCATCTTTATGTTTAATAAACTCTGTATTAGAAATTCTAGCAATCGTACGTTTAGCACCTAATTGCTTTGCTAATACACAGACTGTAATATTTGTAGTTTCGGATGCTGTTACGCCAATTAATAAATCGGCACGATCTATTTTAGCTTCTTTTAAAATAGCAATGGATGTTGCATCACCTTTTAAGACTTTAATATCCAAATGGTTATCTGCATAAGACAAACTGTCTCTATCTGTATCAATAAGTGTAATTTCTTGAGACTCGTAAGACAATAATTTTGCTAAATGAAATCCAACTTCACCAGCTCCAGCAATAATTATTTTCATAGTTTCTTTAATAAACGGAGTGCAAAGATAATTAATTTAAAGATTTAAGGGTCAATTATTTATTCTTTTGAAGTTTTACAGACTATTATATATGCATTATCTTTGTAAAAAAATTGATTTTGACAAAAGTAAATCCATACAAAGATAGCGACTTAGGAAAGAAAGAACAGGTAACTAAAATGTTTGATACCATTTCTGGTGAATATGATGGTTTAAACCGAGTAATTTCTTTTGGAATAGATATTAAATGGCGAAAAAAAGTAGTTGACATTGTTAAAGCTACTAATCCAGATAATGTTTTAGATATTGCCACAGGAACTGGTGATTTAGCTATTAACCTTGCTGAAACTAGCGCAAAAAAAATTATTGGTTTAGACATTAGTAGTGGTATGCTAGAAGTTGGAAAGCTTAAAATAAAAGCTAAAAAACTAGATCAAAAAATTGATATGGTTATTGGTGATTCCGAAAACATGCCTTTTGACGACAATACCTTTGATGCCATTACTGTTGCTTTTGGAGTGCGTAACTTTGAAACTTTAGAAAATGGTCTAAAAGACATTTTACGTGTTTTAAAACCAGGTGGTATTTTTGTTATTTTAGAAACTTCTGTACCAACTAAGTTTCCGTTTAAACAAGGGTATCAATTCCATTCTAAAGTTATTTTACCTACCGTCGGAAAATTATTTTCTAAGGACAAAACAGCTTACAAATATTTAAGCGAAAGCGCTAATGCGTTTCCATATGGAGAGGCTTTAAACAATATTTTACGTAAAATTGGGTTTAGTAATGTTACAGACATGCCTCAGACATTTGGTGTTGCTACAATTTACAAAGCATTTAAAAAATAATGAATACAAAACATATATCAACCTTACTGATTGCTCTATTTTTAGCCACAGCTTCTCAAGCGCAGCTTTTCACTAAAGAAAAAGTAAAAAACCTAGAAACTGTAGATAAAGCAACATTAAGTTGGGGTTATTATTTAGGATTTAATAACTTAGATTTTAAATTTGACTACAATAATAATCTTGGCGATATACAAACAGAACGCACGATTGGTTTTAATGTAGGTTTGTTAGGTAACGTACGTATTAACGATTATTTTGATGTCCGTTTTGAACCAGGTTTGGTAATCTCGCAACGTAACCTGATGTATCCAGAAAACTATTTTGACGGTTTTGACGAAGAGATTACAGACTCGGATTTACTACGTGAGGTAAAGTCAACCTATGTATACTTTCCGCTATTACTTAAAATGTCGACTAAACGCATTAATAACTTCAAACCATTTGTTTTAGCAGGTGTATCCACTGCTATTAACTTGTCCAGTAACGAGAAAAACCCAGACGACAACTCGGCTGGAGATTTTAGAATGGTAAAAAATATGCAGTTTTTTGAGCTTGGTTTTGGTATAGATTTTTACTTAGACCGCTTTAAGTTTACACCTTCCATTAGAGGTGTTTTTGCAATGCAAGACGAGCTAGTTAGAGACAAAGATATTAACAGTCCTTGGACAGGTAATATTAGTCAAATGCAAACACGTGGTATTTTTATCAATTTTACTGTTCAATAAAAACTTAAGTTATTTAGCTTTAAAAAATTAACGCCTAAACTCACTTAACAAAATAGCTCCAGCAGTGGCTACATTTAAACTTTCTGTTGCTTGAAGATCTCCAAATCTTGGAATACTAATTTTATCTGTTACGCTAGCTTCAATTATTGAAGATATTCCGTTGGCTTCATTTCCTAAAACTAAAACCCCATTTTTTGGCAACTCTGTTTGGTACACATTTTTACCATCCATAAAGGCTCCAAACACAGGCACATCGACTTCTTTTAAATAAATGCTTAAGTCGGTATAAACAATATTTACTCTAGTCAAAGATCCCATAGTTGCCTGCACTACTTTTGGATTATAACAATCCACAGTTTTAAGACTACATACTAATTGTTTGATTCCAAACCAATCACACAAACGTATAATGGTACCTAAATTACCAGGATCGCGTATATCATCCAACGCCAATATCAGACCTTGGTTTATTATAGTGTCAGTTTCTGGAATTTTAAAAATAGCTAAGGCTGTATTAGGCGTAGTTAAACAGCTAATTTTTTTTAAATCAGCTTCGGACACGATGCTTTCGTTTTCTACATTAAAGGTCTCTGTTGTAAATAAATCCACAAGTTTAAAAGTAGAGTTTAAAAACTCTTTGATGACTTTTCCGCCTTCAGCAATAAATAAACCTTCTTGTTGTCTATATTTTTTTTGCTTTAAACGCGTTATATTTTTAATTTGATTTTTAGAAAGCACGCTTTTAATATTTTTTTATAAAGAAAAAGAAAAAAAAGGAGTTCGCATTTGTGTGTTTCTATTTATTTAAAATTTATTTGTTCAATAAATAGTGTATTTTTGAATATGATGTATATACAGTACATCAAATCAGTAATAAACACCCTTATTATTTAGTATTCTTTTGAAAAAAATTCAATTTAAAATAATAGTTTTAATAGCAATTACCATGTTGTTTAATGCTTGTGACTCCGTTAAACGAGTAGCTCAAAACCAGCATCTATTAACTAAAAACACGATAACTATTAATGGAGAAAGTGTAACAAATGATACAATATCTAGTTTGTTTTACCAAAAACCAAACTCTAGATTACCTATACCATTTACAACAATACCATTAAAGCTTTATATATATAATAGTGCTAGACCAAATATTGATTCTGTTTTAAATGCAAGATTTTATAGCAATCCAAAAAAGATGGCACGTAAATCTAAATTACTGTCAAGAAAACAATTGGATAAATATTTAGACTCTAAAAAAAGTTTTAACAGTTGGTTAAAACGTACTGGAGAGGCACCTGTTATTATTGACACAGCATTAACTAATAAATCCTTAGTAAGGATAGAAAACTATTACAAAACTAACGGTTGGTTTAATGCCACAGCAGACTATAAAATTAATAAAGGTGACGACAAAAAAGCGACAATTGATTATACTATCCAAACAAAAAACGCTTATAAGTTTGACACAGTTGCTTCCAATATTAAATCTCCCGTAGTCGAAAAAATCTACAACCAGTTTAAAGACCAATCACTAATTAAATCTGGGTCACAATACCGTATTAACAACGTTTATAATGAAGCAGACCGTATTGTAGAACTAATGCGTGATAATGGTGTTTATCACTTTAGTCAAGATTATATAGAGTTTGAAGGCGATACCATTTTTGGTACCAACAAAATGAATATTGAAACCATTATTGAAAACCGATTAATTAGAGAAGAAGACGTTTCTAGACGAGAGCCTTTTAAAATTTTCAAGGTAAAGGATGTCAATATTTATACCAATAGCTCATTTAAAAACAGAAACCAATCTACAAACGACACCACTTATTACGATGGTTATAATATCTATAGTATTGGTAAATTAAAGTACAAACCAAGAGCATTAACAAACTCGGTATTTATAACACCAAACACTGTTTTTAAAGACAAAAACAGACCGTTAACATCAAGAAAAATAAGTGATTTACGCACGTTTAAATATCCAAACATTACTTATGTAGAAAATCCAGACACGACGTTAACCGCTAATATATTTTTAACACCTTTAAAAAAGTTTGAGTTAGAGTTTAGCGCAGAAGCACTACAAAGTAACATACAAACCATTGGTTTTTCTATTAATCCAAGCTTATTAATTAGAAACGTTTTTAATGCTGCCGAGACTTTGGAAATTTCTGGATTCACATCCATTGGTTCCTCCAAGGATGCTAGCAATATAAAAGATCAGTTTTTTGATATTAACGAGATTGGAGCCAACCTAAAACTTACCATTCCAAGATTATTCTCTCCTTTTAATACAGAGAAAATCATACCTAAGTACATGTTTCCTAGCACAAGCCTTACAGTAGCAACATCTAGTCAAACTAACATAGGTTTAGACAAGCAAACCTTTACAGGATCATTTAATTACAGATGGTATCCCAATAATACTATAACTAGCAAATTAGATTTATTTAATATCCAATTTGTAAAAAACCTTAATACTGCTAACTATTTTAATGTCTATGATAATTCATTTGATTCTTTAAATGAAATTGCACAAACCTCAGGATTTATTAATTCTAGCCAAAATTTAGGCATACCTACTCAAGCCAATAACTTTTTAGATCAAGTAGCAAGTGGATCCTACAACACCATACTATCCAATGACGATATAGATACCGTAAATGCTATAAATGAAAGAAAACAAAGACTAACAGAAGACAACCTTATTTTTGCAACTAGTTTCAGTTTTACTAAAGACAGAAGAGACAACTTAGGTGATGAGGATTTTTCAATATTTAAATCACGTTTAGAATTAGCAGGAAATTTCTTTTCACTAACCTCTAAAGTTTTAGGATTACAAAAAAATGTAAACGGAAAATACGAAATGTTTAATGTTGCTTATTCGCAATATGCTAAAGTAGAATTAGACTATATCAAACATTGGAGTTTAGGGTACAAAAACGTACTAGCTTTTCGTACCTTTTTTGGAATAGCAATACCTTATGGCAACTCTACAAACATACCGTTTTCTAAAAGTTTTTTTGCTGGTGGAGCTAATGATAACAGAGCTTGGTCAGCCTATAACTTAGGACCTGGTAGCTTAGAAACCTCAAACGAGTTTAATGAGGCCAACCTAAAAATAGCCATAAGTGCAGAACAACGATTTAACTTATTTGGACCACTTAATGGAGCCATTTTTGTTGACACAGGAAACATCTGGAATGTCTTTGACGACATAGACCAAGATGAGGCAACACTATCAGGCTTTGACTCGCTTAAAGATATTGCAGTAGGTTCTGGTTTTGGACTTAGATATGACTTTAACTTTTTTGTACTTCGTGGTGACATAGGCTTTAAAACCTACGATCCATCCTATCCAATAGGCAACAGATGGTTTAATGATTACAATTTTGCAAACGCAGTTTATAACATCGGAATCAACTATCCTTTCTAGTATAAATTAGCACTTAAGCTAAAACGTTTGCGTGGTTTTATAGTTATTTAGACTTAAAATTTAGCAATTTTCATTACTTTTGAAGCTATACAAATTCAACTAAAAAAAATTAAAATGGCTCATAATATCAAACCAGGAGTTGCTACTGGAAAAGAAGTTCAAGAAATTTTTAAACTTGCTAAAGACAAAGGATTTGCTCTTCCAGCAGTAAACGTAATAGGATCAGACACTATTAATGGTGTGTTAGAAACTGCAGCAGCATTAAACGCTCCAGTAATCATACAATTCTCAAATGGAGGTGCACAATTTAACGCAGGAAAAGGCTTAAGTAACGAAAATCAAAAGGCAGCAATTGCAGGATCTATAGCAGGTGCAAAACACGTCCACTTAATGGCAGAAGCCTATGGTGTACCTGTAATTTTACATACAGACCACTGTGCAAAAAAACTATTACCTTGGATAGACGGTTTATTAGATGCTAGTGAGCAACACTTTAAAGAAACTGGAAAATCATTATACAGCTCGCACATGATTGATTTAAGTGAAGAACCACTTGAAGAAAACATAGAAATCTGTAAACAATACCTTGCCAGAATGAGCAAAATGGGTATGACCTTAGAAATCGAGTTAGGTATTACTGGAGGAGAAGAAGATGGTGTAGACAATAGTGATGTAGACGAGTCTAAGTTATACACACAACCAGAAGAAGTAGCCTATGCCTATGAAGAGCTTAGCAAAGTAAGTGACCAGTTTACAATCGCAGCAGCTTTTGGAAACGTACATGGTGTATACAAACCAGGAAACGTAAAATTAACACCAAAAATCTTAAAAAACTCTCAAGAGTTTTTATCAAAAAAACACAACTTACCACACAACCATATTGACTTTGTATTTCATGGTGGATCAGGATCTACTCTAGAAGAAATCAGAGAAGCTATAGGTTACGGAGTTATAAAAATGAATATTGACACAGACATGCAATACGCATTCATGTCAGGAGTAAGAGATTACATGGCAGAAAAATCAGACTACCTACAATCACAAATAGGTAATCCAGATGGACCAGAATCTCCAAACAAAAAATATTACGACCCACGCGTTTGGTTACGCAAAGGAGAAGTAACGTTTGTAGAGCGTCTTAAAAAAGCATTCGAAGACTTAAACAACGTTAACACACTATAAAATAATTTTGGCGTTACCCAAGGGTCGGGCTTTCCGTTATATCTTTTTTGAAAAAAGACAAAAAAGGATGCCACTACAATCCCTAACGCAACCAACATAATTACATAAAATAAAATTCCGTTTAAACTGATTAACCTCAGCACTAAACGGAATTTTTTTATCCCCAAAAAGCAATAAAAAAACAGATAGAGACATCAATTTTTGAGATTGATTAATAAAAAATGTAATTTTGTACGCTTGTATAAAGCAAACTAAAACTAAAATTAGAATAGATTACTAGAAAACATCTACTAATCTTAATCCCAAAATAGTAAATCAATATGGCTTGGTTTAAAAGAAAAGAAAAAGGAATAACAACCGAAACTGCAGAGAAAAAAGACATTCCAAAAGGATTGTGGTACAAATCTCCAACAGGAAAAATAGTAGACTCTAAAGAGCTAGAAAAAAACTTTTACGTAAGCCCAGAAGATGGTTACCACGTAAGGATAGGAAGCAAAGAGTATTTTGAAATACTATTTGATGACAATAAATTTAAGGAGTTAGACGCAAATCTAACCTCGAAAGACCCATTAAAATTTGAGGATACAAAAAAATATCCAGACCGTTTAAAAGCTGCCGAAGCTAAAACAAACCTTAAAGACGCTGTACGTTGTGCAGTTGGTAAGTCTAAAGGTCAGGATTTAGTAATCGCATGTATGGACTTTGCTTTTATTGGAGGATCAATGGGTAGTGTTGTAGGAGAAAAAATAGCTCGTGCTGCAGAGTATTCTTTAAAACACAATGTACCATTAATGGTCATCTCTAAATCAGGAGGAGCACGTATGATGGAAGCAGCATTATCTTTAATGCAATTAGCAAAAACATCGGCAAGACTTGGACAACTAGCAGATGCAGGTATACCATACATATCGTTAGCAACAGACCCAACAACAGGTGGTACAACAGCATCATTTGCTATGTTAGGTGATATTAACATCTCAGAGCCTGGTGCATTAATTGGATTTGCAGGACCACGTGTTGTGCGTGATACAACAGGACAAGAGTTACCAGAAGGTTTCCAAACCTCAGAGTTTTTGTTAGAACATGGTTTTCTAGATTTTATTACACAACGTAAAGATTTAAAAAACAGAGTCAACCAATATATAGACTTAATTACAAATAAGCCATTAAGAGCTTAATTGATAAACCATAGAAAAAGCCTTACTTATTTAGTAAGGCTTTTTTATTATTTAGCATCTTTAATGTCTTTATTCAAATGATCCAAAAACAAAATACCATTTAAGTGATCTATCTCATGCTGAAAAATTACGGATGTAAAATCTGCAACATCTTCCGTTACATGCTCGGCATTCAATGTGTCATATTCAATTGTAATAACTTTAGATCGTGTATTTAAGGTTTCAGCACGATTAGGAATCGATAAGCAACCTTCTCTCCTAGTCTGCTTTTCTTCAGAATAATTAATAATTTTCGGGTTAAGATAAACCTCAAAAGGTGCATCATCTTTATCAAAACGCTGTACCCAAATAATATTTTTTAATATTCCAACTTGTGGTGCTGCAATACCAACACCTAAGGACATACTATCTCTAACGGTTGCAAACAAACGATTAGTAAAATGTTTTAAAGTTATATCATTTGGATCTGGTTTAACATATCCACTTTGTTGTCTTAATAAAATGGAATCATTAGTATTATTAATCTTAAATACACGCATGGGTTGATCAGACTCTAAAGCAGTTATTAATGCGACTTGATTTTTAGTAAAATTACCAGGCTTTAAATCCTTTTGATTAGCACAACTTACTAATACAAAAACAATAAATAACACATTTATGATGGGTCTCATTACTGTTGTAGTTTTAAATAATAATAATAATAATAACACATTGGATTAAGCTGTTTTAAAATAAACTAAAAATTGACTTCCAATATTAACTTGACTTTTAAATTCTATCTTACCTCCTATGGATTCCACTTGACTTTTTGTAATAAATAAACCTAAACCTCTTGCGTTTTTATTGTTATGAAATGTTTGATACAACGAAAACATTTTATCACCATACTTATTCATATCCAAACCTAAACCATTGTCTTTAACACTCAAAACAATAAAGTCGTCTTGAACACAAGTGCTTAATACTACTTCAGATTGTTTGTTAGCATCTCTATACTTTATGGCATTGGTCAACAAATTAAGGATTATACTATCCAAATACGCTTCAACAGCAACCACCTTAACATTGTCGGTAACTAAATTTTTAATCTGGCAAGCATTATTTTTAGCCAATGCATTAACACTATATATTGCATTGGTAATGTATTTACCAAGATGTAACGGTTTTAAATCTTCGTTTTCAAACCAAGTAGACTCTGCAATACTTTTTAAATGTTTTACCGTTTCATTTAAATTGGTAATCGCTTCATTTAAGTAAATAAAACTTTCATTTGTTTTAATTTCGGGCACTTCATTTTTTGTAAATTTGGCCAAAGTCTTTAAATTTCCAGCATGTGTACTTAAATTATGAGAAATTATCCTAGAAAAATTTAATAACCTTTCATTTTGTTCTTTAATAACTTCTGTAAAAACCTCTTTTTCACTCTCAACCTTTTTTAAATCGGTCACGTCCTGTATTTGAGATATAAAATACTTTGGTGCTCCCTTTTCATTTTTAACTAAAGACACAGATAATTGTGCCCAAATAATACTCCCATTTTTAGCAAAGTATCTTTTTGGCAAAGTATAACTATTAATCACACCACTTTTTAACTTGTCAAGCCTATCCAAATCAATATCTAAATCTTCCTTATGGGTAATATCCTGAAACGTTAAGTCTAACAGGTCTGCTTCAGTATAGCCAAAAAGGTCACAAATACTTTTATTAACTTTTATCCATTTACCATCCAATCCTACAATTGCAATACCATGATAAGCATGATTAAAAACATCAGGCAAAAAATTGGATTTCAGATCTTCTAGGCTCTCTTTGTACATGGCAATATAATATTGACCTAAAAATAGTTCATACTGTATTTTTAAAAAAATTTTAGAAGAATTTGTTTTAAAAATTACGAAATCATTAAAAATAACTATATTTGCGGCTCGAAAGATAAACTTTCGTGTACATAACAATCATTTATAATAATATTAGAATGTATTTAGATCAAAAAGAAAAAGAAGAAATTTTTACTAAACACGGTAAAAATGCAAAGGACACAGGTACTGCAGAAGGGCAAATAGCTTTATTTACTTACCGTATCAACCACTTAACTGAGCACTTAAAGAAAAATCGTAAAGATTATAACACTGAGCGTTCTTTAGTAAAACTAGTAGGAAAAAGAAGAAGCTTACTAGATTACTTAACTAAGAAAGATATCTTAAGATATCGTGCAATTATTAAAGAATTAGGATTAAGAAAATAATCATAATATAAAACCACGCTTTTTAGCGTGGTTTTTTGATACCAAACAACTCGATTTGAACGAGTATAATAATCAAAATTGAAGAAGCTAATTACAGTTTTTCATTGGTCAATCACAACTACTACTACCACAACACAACGACCATTGTTTAATTAGAATTAAAAAAATTTATGATTCCACAAGTTTTTAAAGAGGTTATTGACCTTGGAGACGGTAGAACTATTTCTATCGAAACCGGAAAATTAGCAAAACAGGCACATGGATCTGTTGTTGTACAGTCAGGAAACTGTATGTTGTTATGTACATTAGTATCTAACTACAAACAAAGTGACGTTGACTTTTTACCGTTAACAGTAGATTACCGCGAAAAATTTGCTGCTGCTGGACGTTATCCAGGAGGTTTCTTTAAAAGAGAAGCAAGACCTAGTGATGGAGAAGTATTAACTATGCGTCTTGTTGACCGTGTTTTACGTCCATTATTTCCAAAAGATTATCATGCAGAAACACAAGTGATGATCCAATTAATGTCTCATGACGACAACGTTATGCCAGACGCTATGGCTGGATTAGCTGCATCTGCTGCTATCCAACTATCTGACGTACCATTTGAAACGCCTATCTCTGAAGCTAGAGTTGGACGTATTAATGGTGAGTTTATTATCAACCCAACACGTGCGCAGTTAGAAGAGTCTGATCTAGATATGATGATTGGTGCTTCTGCTGACTCTGTAATGATGGTTGAAGGTGAAATGTTAGAAATTTCTGAAGAAGAAATGGCTGAAGCAATTAAATTTGCACATGAAGCTATTAAAGTACAATGTGCTGCTCAAGTAAGATTAGCAGAAGCTTTTGGTAAAAAAGAAACACGTGAGTACGATGCAGAACGTTCTGATGACGATTTAGCAAAAAAGATTTACGACTTAGCATACGATAAAGTGTACGCTGTCGCTAAAGCTGGATCTTCTAAAAAAGAAAGAAGCAATGCTTTTTCTGAAATTAAAGAAGAAATCAAAGCAACATTTACTGAAGAAGAATTAGCAGATTATGGAGATTTAGTCTCTAAATATTATGCTAAAGCAGAAAAAGCTGCTATTAGAAATTTAACTTTAGATGAAGGATTACGTCTTGATGGTCGTAAGACTGACGAGATTAGACCAATCTGGTGTGAGGTAAACTATTTACCATCTACACATGGATCGTCTATCTTTACACGTGGAGAAACGCAAGCATTAGCTACAGTTACTTTAGGTACATCTAGAGAAGCAAATCAAATAGATATGGCCTCTTTTGAAGGAGAAGAGCGTTTTTATTTACATTACAATTTCCCTCCTTTTTCAACAGGAGAAGCTAGACCTTTAAGAGGAACTTCTAGACGTGAAGTTGGTCATGGTAATTTAGCACAACGTGCATTAAAAAACATGGTACCAGCAGACTGTCCTTATACAGTACGTGTTGTGTCTGAAGTATTAGAATCTAACGGATCATCATCTATGGCAACTGTATGTGCAGGAACTATGGCACTTATGGACGCTGGAGTTAAGCTTAAAAAACCAGTTTCTGGTATTGCAATGGGATTAATCTCTGACCAAGAAACAGGAAAATACGCTGTATTATCTGATATTTTAGGAGACGAGGATCACTTAGGTGATATGGACTTTAAAGTTACAGGTACTGCAGATGGTATTACTGCATGTCAAATGGATATTAAAGTAAAAGGTTTATCATATGAGATTTTAGTAAATGCACTAAAACAAGCTCGTGATGGACGTTTACATATCTTAGGTAAACTTACAGATACAATTGCTACACCAAATGAAGAAGTTAAGGAACATGCACCTACAATGGTGACAAGACGTGTACCGAACGCATTTATTGGTGCTTTAATTGGACCTGGAGGAAAAGTTATCCAAGAAATGCAAAAAGAAACTGAAACAACTATCGTAATAAACGAAGATCCTGTTACAGAAGAAGGTATTGTTGAAATTTTAGGTGTTGGTAAAAAAGGTATTGATGCTGTTATGGCAAAAATTGATGCTATATTATTTAAACCTGAAGTTGGTAAAGTATACCAAGTAAAAGTTATCAAAATGTTAGATTTTGGTGCTGTTGTTGAGTATATGGATGCACCAGGAAACGAAGTGTTATTACACGTAAGTGAATTAGCATGGGAACGTACTGAAAATGTTACTGATGTAGTAAACATGGGAGACGTTTTTGACGTTAAATATTTTGGTCTTGACCCAAGAACACGCAAAGAAAAAGTATCTAGAAAAGCAATCTTACCAAAACCAGAAGGTTATGTAGCTAGACCACCAAGAGAAAATAATGATCGTGGTGGACGTGATAACAGAGGTAGAGATAATCGTGGACGTGACAACAAACGTGACGACAGAAAACCTAGAGAAGATAAAAAAGAAGATTAATTCTTTTTAAACTTTAATAAAAAAAGCCCAAATAGATTTATTTCTATTTGGGCTTTTTTACGTTTTTAACTTAATCCTAAATTTTAACTATTTGACCAGTAAAAAAGTTTTCTTAAATAAATACTAAAAAACATCTAAACTAAATTTTGATGCGTAAATCTAATATTACACTAATTTAAAGACAAACAATTTTTATGGCTACAAAAACTACCAACACAATTAAAACTGTATCAAATAGAAAAAAAATAGTAAATAAAATCAACGGGTTTTTTCATAGTAAAGGCATCACTGGAAGTCCACAAAATAGATTAGTGTTAATTAGCACCTTTTTACTTATTATTTTAGGTGTCTATTTCTTTTATATATTCCATAACGATTTTGACGCATTTAATACGTCACAAATGAGCACTAAAATTGGGCTTACTTTTATATACGTGGCAACTACTTTATTTGCATACAAAGTTTTATTCTTTTTATACACAGCCTATAATTATTTTAAGTACAAACCAGTTGCATCTGTGACTGACCAAGAATTACCAACCTGTACTATTATAGTACCAGCTTATAATGAAGGTAAACAAGTTTGGGATACGCTTATGAGCTTGGATAAAAGCGACTACCCAAAAGATAAATTACAACTATTAGCAATAGATGATGGTAGCTTAGACGACACTTGGGATTGGATGGTTGATGCTAAAAAACAATTAGGAGACCGTTTAGAAATATATAAACAACCTAAAAACAAAGGTAAACGCCATGCTTTGTATCGTGGTTTTAACCTTGGTAAAGGAGATATTTTTGTAACCGTAGATAGCGACTCCATTGTTACTAAAGATACTTTAAGAAATTTAGTTAGTCCATTTGTAGGTAATGAAAAATGTGGAGCTGTAGCTGGAAACATTAGGGTGCTAAATAACAAATCAGAGATGCTTCCTAAAATGCTTGACGTAAGTTTTGTAATGAGTTTTGAATTTGTACGCTCTGCAGAAAGCAATTTAAACTCTGTTTTATGTACTCCAGGAGCATTAGCTGCATATAAAAGAACTGCTGTTTTTGAAGTCTTACCAGAATGGATTAATCAAACTTTTATGGGACAACCTTCAGATATTGGAGAAGACAGAGCTATGACTAATATGATTTTAAAACAAGGTGATCATGTTTTATTTCAAAGTAATGCTATTGCCTATACCAATGTACCTGAAGAGTATTTAGGACTATACAAAATGTTTATACGTTGGGGAAGAAGTAATGTTAGAGAAAATTTAGAAATGGCTAAATATGTATTCACTAACTTTAGAGAAGGAAATAAATTAGGAACTAGATTATTATTTTTTAGTCAATTTTCTAAACTAATAATGAGTTATCCTTTAATAATATTCATGTTGTTTTTTGTTATGGTACATCCATTGTTATTTTTTGGGTCTACTCTAGTAAGTATCTTAATATTATCGACGTTTTCTTTATTATTTTTTACTAAAAAATATAAAACTTATCAAGGGTTTTGGGCATACTCATATAGTATTTTATACACCTTTGGATTGTTTTGGATTACACCTTACGCAATTGCAACAGCAAATAGAAGAGGCTGGCTAACAAGAGGGTTAGTCGAAAAAAAATAGTTTTTTTTATATAAACACCCCTATTTTAAACGGGTTAATTGTTTCAGATTGGTACAAACATCAAAATTTGTCACCGACAGACTGTCACAATTAACCCGTTTCTTAATTTTATCAATTTAGATATTGCCACCTATTTACTTCTTAAATTTTCAATATCACAATTATCAATACAAATCTTTATAAAAATCTAAATTCTTTAAATCAAAATTTCGTTTTGGCACTGTCGCACAGTAATTGTGGCTATTATGATACTGACAGTTAATTTATTAATTAAAACAAATTATGAAAGTATTAGTAATAGGAGCCGGAAACATGGGTTTAACTTATTCTGAAGGAATGATAAATTCTTCATTATTAAATAAACACAAATTAAGAATTTTTGATACCGATCCTAAAAAAATTGAAACCTTAAGACAACAACCTAAATTTAATGTTTACACGTCCTTAACAGATTGCTTACCACAGGCAGACATTATTTTTTTAGCAGTAAAACCCTACCACTGTGACGATCTATTTACAGAAATGAAGCGCATGGTAAATAAAGAGCAAATTTTTGTATCTCTTATGGCAGGAGTTACTATAAACTCCATTCAAAAAGGCTTAGGTATAAAAAAAGTGATCAGAACCATGCCTAATCTACCAGCTAAGGTTGGTAAAGGTGTGACCTCGTACACTGGTGACGCATCTGTTTCTAAAGTAGAGCTTTTAATGATAAGACATTTATTAGATACCACAGGAACATCGATTGAAGTTAGTAGCGAAAACTTTATAGATGCTTCAACCGGAATTTCCGGAAGTGGTCCAGCTTATGTGTTTTATTTTATGCAGTCCATGTTAGAAGCTGCTTTAAAAATGGGCTTTTCGGATTATGACTCTAAAGTTTTAGTAAGTAACACCTTTGAAGGTGCTATAGAATTATTTAGTCAAAACGATATATCTCCAGAAAAATGGATTGACAAAGTAGCCTCTAAAGGAGGGACTACTCAAGCTGCAATTAATAGTATGGAAGATAATAATGTAAAACAACTTATCCAAGATGCTGCTTACGCTGCGTTTGATAGAGCTGTTGAATTAGGAAAAGAAAAATAATAATGGAAGATAATATAAAGCGCGTAGTAGTTAAAGTAGGTACCAACGTGCTAACAAATAAAGACAACAGAATATTAGGACCTGTATTAAGAGAACTAGTTAGGCAAATTGCAGTATTGTACGAACGTGGTATTAAGGTCGTATTAGTTTCTTCTGGATCTGCAATTGCCGGAAAAGAAATTTTAGGAAACACGCAAATTGAAGACTCGTCAATACGACGCCAAGTTTACTCATCTGTTGGCCAACCCAGAATGATGAGACATTATTATAGCATTTTTCATGATTACGGTATGCGTTGCGCTCAAGTTTTAGCCACAAAACGTGATTTTGACTTAGGAAAATACAGAGAGAATATGATTAACTGTTACGAAGGTTTGTTGTCTGAGGGCATTACACCTATTGCAAATGAAGATGATGCTGTATCCTTAACCATGTCTATGTTTACTGATAATGACGAGCTGGCTAGCTTGGTTGCAGAATTAATTGATGCAGATAGATTAATTATTTTGTCAGATACTGATGGATTATATACAGGTCATCCTGACCATAAAGACTCGGTTAAATTACATGAAGTTAAAACTAACCAGAATGTAGAAAAATACGTGTGTGCTTCTGGTAAAAAAGAAGGAGAAGGTCGTGGTGGAATGGCTTCAAAATTAAAAATAGCAAAAGTCACAGCACGTAAAAACATACCAACATATATTGCTAATGGTAAACGCGAAAATGTAATGGTAGATATTATAGATAATAAACAAATTGGTACAAAGTTTATTTGTGCCTAACTAAAAATTTAAATTAATGAAACTATTAAATACAGATATAAAAAATAATGTTCTAAAATCAATGATACAGATTTTAGACCATGAAAGAGAACATATTATTGCTGCCAATAAAAAAGACTTAGACGCTTTTAACAAAGACGATCAAGCATTGTTTGACCGCCTGATTGTAAACAATAAAAAGGTAAATGAAATGATTGAGGCTGTTAAAGCAGTATTAAGTCAAGATGATCCTGTTGGTCAAGAGCTATCAAATTTAACGCTTAAAAATCAACTTAATGTTGTTAACACAACTGCTCCTTTTGGTACAATATTAATTATTTACGAATCTAGACCAGATGTCACCATTGAAGCTGCAGTGTTAGCTTTTAAAGCCAACAACAAAATTTTATTAAAAGGTGGTAAAGAAGCGTTAAACAGTAACCTTATTTTAGAAAAATGTTGGCATCAAGCGTTAGAAGACAACGGACTATCTAAAGATTGGATTAAACTTTTACATTTAAAAAGAGAAGAAACACAAGCCTTTTTAAAAAACCCAACAGAACCATTGGATTTAATAGTCCCGAGAGGTGGAGAGCGTTTAATTAATTTTGTAAAAACACATGCTACCTGTGCTGTATTAGTTAGTGGTAGAGGTAACAACTTTTTATATGTTTCAGAACAAGCCGATTGGAGTAAAGCGGTTGGTGTAATTGTAAATGCAAAAACAGATAAAATTTCTGGTTGCAATGCTTTAGACAAGGTATTAATTAATAAAAACATCCCAGAATACCAATTAAAACTTAAAATGCTACAACAAAAGCTGGAGCAACATAATGTCACTATACTATCTGATAATAGCGTTGCTAAACTTTTAGATTCTACTGAAAAAATAACAGAAGATGCAATTTGGAAAGAAGAGTTTTTAGCCTTAAAGCTACTTATAGGTGAAGTTAGCACATTAGACGAAGCTATAGATATGATTAATACACACTCTGGTAAACATTCTGCTGCTATTATAACCGAAAACACTACTGAAGCACTACATTTTATGAATCATATTGATAGTGCTGCTGTATACCACAATGCCTCTACTAGATTTACAGATGGAGGACAAATGGGAGTTGGTGCAGAGTTAGCCATAAGCACAGACAAATTACACCACAGAGGACCTTTGGGACTAAAACAATTAGTAACAAATAAATACTATGTATTTGGTGATGGCCAAGTTAGAGTTTAAAAAAACTATTTAAAAAATCCGATGATACATTCATCGGATTTTTTTATAATGTCAAACTAAAAACTGTATAATATTTTAGGTGTTATATACACAGATCCCACATTTTCCTGAACTGCACCTTCAATTTTATAAGGTGCATAATTTAAACCTAGACCAAAGGTTAACTCTTCATTATTTCTAAATTTTTTGACGTAATCTAAAGTTGGCGAAATTAAAAATGCAGTAATAACTTCGTACTTTTCTTCTGTATCATTGTCTCCTGTATAAAAGGGATTTCTTGCATCTGTTTTAATAATTGAAGCACCAATACCAAAGCTAACATGTAATTGCGAATTAACATTTTGACTCAAGTTTTTTTTAAACCTCAACATAGGATTAAACATAAAAGCAGCTTTAGCCTGAATAGTATCCAAAGCTCTAACATACTTAAAAGACTGTTTTTGATCCGGAACGACAAATTGCAAAGCTAATTCTAAAGACTTTTTATTAGTAACTGGAAAGTCCAAACTTAGCTCGATTAATGGAGAGACTCCAAAATAATTTTTCAGTTTACCTTGAGGCAACATAACACCTCCTCCAATTTTAAACGTCACTTTTTTAAAGTAGTCGTCCATATAACTATGATATTGATTACTATTGGTCACGTAGATAGTATCCTTTTGCGCTATACATAGCTGTAAACCTCCAAAAAATATAATAGTAATTAATAAATTTTTCATGATTATAGTTTTAAAATTTGATTCAAAATTATTGTTATAATCACATAAAATTTTTGCTAATCCGCCAATAGTAAAAGTAATTTTTGCGATTTTCGCAAATTATTAGTAAATTACTACATGTTTCAAACTTCATTTTTAGCTTATTTAAAAGCACAACTGCCAAATAATACTTCTGTAATAGATGCTGTTGCAACTGCGTTAGATATTAGTTATGATGCTGCACATAGACGTGTTAGCTTAAAAAGTAAATTATCTTTAGATGAAAGTGTTGCATTGGCTAAATACTACAATGTGTCATTAGACAGGTTATTTGAAACGACTGCTAATGAATTTGTAACCATTGAAAAAACGAAGCAAATAGAGAATGAAACAGAATTGCAACACTATTTTGAAGATTCTTATCAGTCTTTATTACCCTTATTAAAGCAAAAGGACAGCACCATATTATATTCGGCTAAGGATATACCGTTATTTTACAATTTAAATGGCGATGCTTTAAGCCAGTTTAAATATTATGTTTGGCTTAAGTTACTAAACCCTAAATTAGCCAGTAAAAGTTTTGATAATTTTGCTCCAAGCCCATCTTTAATTGAAGCCGGAAAGCGACTAGGTAGTTTGTATAGTACCTTAAACACGCAGGAAGTTTGGGACATTACAACTATTAATAGTACTTTAAAACAAATACATTTTTACTTTCAGGCTGGACAAGTAAGCTCTAAATCTGCATTACAGTTATGTGATTTATTAAAACAATTAATCACATCTATTTTTAATAAATTAACGTCGGAAGACCATCCTTTTTTACTGTATTATAATGAGTTACATTTAATGAATAACAATGTTCTGGTTAGTACGCCTAATAACCAAATGTTATATGTGCCTTTTACTTTGCTATCTTATTATAAAACTGAGGACAGGCACACGTGTGAGGAAGCTGAACGCTTTTTAAAAAAGCAGTTACAGAATAGTAAATTATTAAATACTGCTGGAGAAAAAGAACGTAATCGTTTTTTTAATAAACTGTATAGTAAAATTGACGCTTTAAAGCAACTTATTGCTGCCACACAGCTATTAGATTTTGAGTAAGTCGCAACCGTAAGCGCGTTAAGGATGGAAGTGGCATCCTTTTTTGTTTTTTTTCAAAAAAGATATAACGTACAGCCTGACGCATTTAAGCTTACAAAAAGGCTTAAATGGGTAACGCTAAAAAAATAATTACTAATTTTTGTAACAAAAAGTGGATTGTATACGTATAACTATTGATAGCAAAATATTCACAAAAAAAATAATCACACTTTTTTAGATGAGACAACTTAAAATTACCAAGCAGGTTACTAACCGTGAGACCGCATCGTTAGATAAATATCTACAAGAAATTGGAAAAGTTGACTTAATTACCGCAGATGAAGAGGTAGAATTAGCACAACGTATCAAGGCTGGAGACCAGGTTGCACTTGAAAAATTGACTAAAGCTAATTTACGTTTCGTAGTATCGGTAGCTAAGCAATATCAAAACCAAGGGTTAACGCTTCCGGATTTAATAAATGAAGGTAACTTGGGATTAATTAAAGCTGCACAACGTTTTGATGAAACGCGTGGATTTAAATTTATCTCGTATGCTGTTTGGTGGATTAGACAATCTATTTTACAAGCTTTAGCAGAACAATCTAGAATTGTGCGTTTACCGCTTAATAAGATTGGATCTATTAATAAAATAAATAAAACTTTTGCTTTCTTGGAACAAGCGCATGAGCGTCCACCAAGTCCAGAAGAAATTGCTAAGGAATTAGACATGACTATTAACGATGTTAAGGAGTCTATGAAAAATTCTGGTCGTCACGTTAGTATGGATGCACCTTTAGTTGAAGGTGAAGACTCTAACTTATATGATGTATTAAATTCTGGTGAGTCACCAAATCCAGATCGTGAATTATTACACGAATCTTTACGTACTGAAATTGAGCGTGCTTTAGAAACACTAACGCCTCGTGAAGCTGATGTTATTAGATTATACTTTGGTTTAGGTAACCAACACCCAATGACGTTAGAAGAAATTGGTGAGACTTTTGACCTTACTAGAGAGCGTGTAAGACAAATTAAAGAAAAAGCTATACGTAGATTAAAACATACGTCTAGAAGTAAAATATTAAAAACTTACTTAGGATAACACCTAAGTTGCGGTAACAAACAGTTATTCATAACTGTTCGTTTTTTGATTGATGAAAGAACCCGAAGCTGATTACTTCGGGTTCACTCATTTAAAATACTACTGTATTATTATTTAAAATTTATTATTATATTTATTTATGTTAAAAACCATTTGCTATAAAAGCCAAGCTAATGCTAACCTAAACTTACTAGAGTTTGAGGCACTTTTTAATCAAACTCAGTTAAAAAACAATAGCCATAACATTACAGGTGTTTTAGTTAAAAGAGATGATGTGTTTTTTCAGATACTTGAAGGTAATCCTATAATAATTGACACAGTTTACGAAGAGATTAAAAAGGATCGTAGACACTTTAATATATTAGAACTTTTAAATAAATCCATATCGCAATTAAGTTTTAAGTCCTTTGATATTGGCTATGCTGTAATTAAGGATACTGATACACTTTATGGATTACAAAAATTTGTTAGCGATTTACAACAAAACAATATTGAAAATAGTCCACTGTTTTTGCAAATTATTGAAGAGCTACTAAGCGAGCACTAATAAAAAATGTTAGCTTTGTGCAAACAACACAAAACTAAAATAAATGTCTTCTAAATTAATTGCTCCTTCAATGCTTGCTGCCGATTTTGGCAACTTACAACGCGATACTGAAATGGTTAACAACAGTGATGCCGATTGGTTCCATATAGATGTTATGGATGGCCATTTTGTACCAAACATATCTTATGGAATGCCAGTTATTGCTGCCATTAAAAAACATGCCACTAAACCATTAGATGTGCATTTAATGATTGAAAAACCAGAACGTTATATTGAGGAGTTTGCAAAAGTAGGTGCAGATATTATTACTGTACACCACGAGTCTACTGTACATTTACATCGTACATTAAGACAAATTAAAGATGCTGGCTGTAAAGCTGGTGTTGTCCTTAATATTACAACTCCTGTATCTGTTTTAGAAGATATACTTCCAGAATGCTACATGGTTTTACTTATGTCCATTAATCCTGGTTTTGGTGGTCAGAAGTTTGAAGACGTTACTTACCAACGTGTAAAAAAACTTAGAAAAATGATAGACGAGCAAGGTCTTGATACCAAAATAGAAATTGATGGTGGTGTAACAGATAAAAACATTGAAAAACTAGTTGAAGCTGGTGCAGATGTTTTTGTTGCTGGTAGTCACGTTTTTAAAAGCGAAAACCAAAAAGACGCTATAAAAAACCTGAAAGCATTAGCTAACGGTTAATAGATATAAAAAAAAGGCTCCATATTATGGAGCCTTTTTAATTACTTAATTATTTATTATTAACCCTAAAACTGATTAATTAAGTAATTAATTAAATCTGTAGTAGTAACAATCCCAACCAAAACATTGTTATCTACCACAGGTAATGCATGAAATTCTTTTTTAGACAATAATTCTGCTACCTCCTTTATTGTCGTATTACTAGACACACTTATTAAATTTTTAGCCATAACCTGCTGTATTGTAAACATATTATATACAACTGTGTCTACATTACTATCCTGATCATCTGTTGCATCTGCATAACTAATTCTAAGTAAATCTGTATAACTTAACATTCCAATTATAGCATCTCCACTAACCACAGGAATATGTCTAATGCTATGAAGCTTAAATAAATTTTCTGCTTTATCTAAATCGTCAGTTGTATTTAAGGTAATGACATTTTTAGTCATTATGTCTGATACTGGAGTTCTTTTTTTCATGTTATTGGCTTTTAAATTATAGTAATAAAGTTACCTTTTATATACTTAAAAAAACATGACAAAAGTCAGTAAAAACCTATTTAATAGCCTTTAAAATTAAAGTTAAGCATTTGCCTAACCTTTTTATAAAGCTCCGGAAATTGTGCTTTAAAATCTTGAGGAGTTTCGATAAAAGACTCGACAACAACAGCGATAAACTCAAAGTTGTTTTCAAAAGCATATGCCCTAAAATAATTTGAATTTACTAGTTTACTTTTATAAACTGGATTGTCATTAATATAACTTTGCAACTCCTTTAAACCTGTTAAAAATAGATATGCAGTTACATCATTTTGAAATTCGGTTTGCAAATAGCTTAAGTGTAGAGCGTGTATAAATTCGTGTATACCTAAATTAAGATTATCATCTTCAATTTTATAACCAATCATAAAATCTTCCCAAGATAATATCACAGCTCTGTAAGCAGGATTAAAATGACCTTTATGGTAGGTCTTATCTAAGCTAGAGTAAAAAGTAGTGGGATAAATTAATATTTTGTCTACTAATCCAATTTTATAATCTCTGTATCCAAAGGTTAGCATTACTGCTGTTGCAGAAACTAAAACACGATGTGTATCATTAATTTCTAAATGCTCTTTACCAACAAACTCGGTATTATTTAAAAATTTATGAAGCCGATGCCTAAAGTAGCCTTGCTCTTTTAAATTAAGTCTTTTATAAAACTTGAAATTACTTTCTAGTATTTGTCTTTGTCCTGGAGTTAAGTCATTTAATTTAAGGTAAAAATGACGGAATAATGGTTTTCTAGCGATATAGTCAATATAAATACTTTCTACCAATTTAAATAACCAAATAAAGCCAGCTATTACCAAAAAGCATACTAACAACACAGATATTACACCTAAGACATATTTGTACACCAATGGGTTTTCATCTAATTCTGCCTTAGCTTGTAATAACATTAATTATTGTCCGGTTTTAAAATGTGTATTAATTAAATATAAATTAAAAATAAAGAAAGTGATTTTTATATATCACATATACTTAAATTAAGATTATTTTTATTGATAATAAAAAAACCAAATCACTACTTCAGAAAACTTGAAACAGCGTTTGGTTTTAATTAAAATTGTGACCTCGATGGGACAAAGTTCAAACTTTTTGAACGAGGACATTAGTCTAATTATTTCATCTTCAATCCAATCCAATTTACAGTCACTTTTATAATTATCATTAAGAAACTCTATGACTAAACAAAATCAGAAGAAAATTCATTCAATCACAAAGAACTTAAATATTAAAAACAATAAATTCTCTCATTCTGAAATAGACGCTATGAATATTATTAAGCATCCAATAACCAAAGTGTTAATTGGTGGGATAGTAATTTATGGACTTCTAATATCTTCGACTTACTTTGTTAATGGTTATGCAAATTTTATCAAAGCAACTCGAAACCTGAAAAATGCCAAGAATGGTTAATTAAATAATTATAACTGATCATTAATTAATGGATCAATTGAATCAGCTTTGCTAGAAGCCCATTGAATCCACTTTTTCTTGCCTTCGTTCAATTCGTTATTCTGCTCGGCTTTTTTTTTGGTTGCTTGAATGTAGTTTCTAAGGATAGTGGCTTTATGCCACTTTTCACTATCGACAAGGAGCTCTTCAAACCGTTCGTTCTCTAGCTGAATGATTTTAAGTTTTTCTTGCTCTTTTTCACGTTCTATATTTCTTATAAGCTCTTCCTCTGCTTGGCGCTTTCTAAGATCATGCCAATATTGACAATCTTGCTCAATCCATACTAAGATATTTGGAATGTAATCTTCAAGATTTTTCTTCTTGCCATCAATCCAATTCTTTTGACTAAAAGATGGACCGGCTTGAAATTCTAGTTTATCAGATTTTACCCATTGATCTCCACCGTATCCACTTTCATCTTTTTCTCTGATTCGGTTAATCTTCTGCCTTAGGTTTATTTCTGTCTGCTGACCGAACATTTCTACGGAGCAGGTAGTCTTATTTCTAAAACTAACAGAGTGCCCTTTATCGTAGATATTCGTAATAATCGTATTCATTATCCTAAGAGCTCGATTTCTCAATTTCTTATCTGTATGGATAGGTAATGTATTCTCGAAATGATTGCGACGTTCGTAATAATCTGTTTCAAGGATCTTATCATAAGCTTCAAGACTTTTTTTGGTCTTAATTATTAATGGATGTGCATTCTTTAGCGTGGTAGGAACTGTAAGTTTGTAACTCTTATCATTTTTAACTTCATAAACTCTCTTTAGAAATGGCGACTTAAAAAATGGAATATCATCATCTCCAACATTTCTTTTCAATAATTGGTATTCGTCTATAGTTTGTTTATTACTCTCTGGTAGTTCTGTAACAACAGTAGGCTTATTATGCTTAATCTTTGACCAATAGCCTTGAAGTGGCAGCGGTACATCGTAATATCTGCATAACTTTCTCAAATCATTTGTTGATATCCGATATTCCTGAGATATGGTTGTTGTCGATTTAGACCAAACTAATTCGTACAGACTTTCTCTTGTCATAGATTATTTTTTATTAGAAGCTTTCGCGAAAGCGTACGAATCATGAAATGGTTTTTTTTAACCTTTTCAAATATTATTTTTCTGGATTTAAGGATCGAGCCTAATGGAAAGTAGTTTAGTAATTTTTAAATGACGAGAGCCATTGTTTGAATTTGGACATCCTACTTACAAATCCAATACATTTGAAAAGTGCTGCAAATCATTACTAAGAATTCGTTTATCTATCATTCTGAATTGACGGTAATACTCATTATGTTTACCGTGACTGCACTTTTTAAGGGTATTACCAGAATTGCAGTAGCATAAATCTCTAATTCTTAATTTATCATTTTTTAAGCGCTGAATCATTAACTTGCCAATACTTTTTATATTGTTAATGCCTAGGATATCTTGATAGGATTGAACTACTCCATTAGAACCGTGATCGTACTCTTCAAATGAATATTCTCCATTAATTTCATAAAAGGAATTGTTCTCTAAGTATTTGACTGCTATTTCGTCAATAAAAAGTAAAAGAGACTTTATTTTTGTTTTTAATAATATCTGAGATTTTGCTGCTGTGGTAAAACAACAAGAACCTGTATCTGTGTAGATATGTCTATCCATTTTATTTGGAATCCGACCTTCGGTCTCAAAAACTACTGGGAACAGCTCTGGATAACGCTCTAATTGTATCTCCAACTCATAACTATCGCCGTCAGGTAAGAATAGTTCACCACTTAAAGAATTACTCTCTAAGTGGTAATCTAGCCCTTTATGTATTGCTAAAACCTCCTGCACTTGCTTATTAATATCCATAAGGCTTTGGTTTAACCATTGCAGCTCCTAATGATTTCTTGAGGCTATTGCTCTTGAATTTTTCATCTTTGTCCTCTCCTAAAGGAAATCTAATTCCAAACTGATTGTTTCTAAGAATTTCAGAGGCTATTTTGAAGTTACTTTCTTCTGAGGCTTTGATACAATCATTTTTTAAGCTCCTTAGAGTGTTTAAGAAGTTTGATTTTCTTGTCTCACTATAGTTCTCAAAAACATCTTCATTTGATGGTGTTGTAGGACGATAACATTTGAATCCATTATATCTATTTAGCTCTGCATCTATCGCTTTTACAGTTTCTCTGAAAGCTTCATCTAGATTATCTGCTTCCACGTAATTATTAGTCGCTAAAATGGTAAGTTCAAAACCACTAGGTAAGTTTAGATTTGTATTATTTGTTTCTCTAAAATTTTTCCACGCTTTTAAGCAACGTACAATAGCCTCTAATCTTGACCTCGTTTTCTTTTTATCATTAAACCATTCATAAAACTCTTTTGGATCGCTTTCTAACCAGCCTTTTGACTTATGAGCTAATTCAATAACGCCGTCTTCTTTATAATAGATAGGTAGGTCTATATGATGACCGTTTGCAAATACGACTCTGACACAAGTTGTTTTCCTGATTGAATCTTTACCGGTGTGATTCTCAGTAGCTTTGAAAATCCAATCGTGCCAAGTATTAATAGATTGCTTTGTGTCTTCTTCATTTTTATATATGAAATATACTCCGTCATCAAGGTCGTACTTTTTCAAACTATTTCCTTCATCGTCTTTAACAACAATAGGATTAACAGTAGTGTTCATTTCAAAAGAACCTTGGCTTCCAAATTTTGGTTTTATCTCGTTAGGCTTATTCTCTTTAAACCATTTTTTGATTTTTTTACGCAGTTCTTTTCTGCTCTTTTTTAATGATTCTTTTCTACTGTCATTAAGTTTGATTTCTTTATCAAACTTGTTGTATTCTTTATTTAATACTGCCATTTAATATCTTTTTTTTAGTTCTTTTCCAATAAACTTAGCGCTCATTATACCGCAGGTTTGAGGGTTTTTATTTGTATAATATTTACCTTTTATGGTTCCATCGAATAACTCTAAAATATTTGTCCCGTAATGCTCGGGAATCTCTAAAACTGAATTCCCATTGTTATGATAATTCATAAAAATCGTCATATGCCCGAACTCGTCTTTTCTAAGACTTATGAGTTTACTTTCTGATTCTGACGTGTCTCCAGAAATCGCATTGAAATAGGTTTTCAATTTTATTAATGAGCCCGTTTGTTCAATTTCAAGAGCAAACGACCTATTCTCAATAGTACCATCCAAATAACTATTAAAGGTTATTTCACCTTCATAGCGACCTGATACATCTTCTATCCACAGTAACCACTTAAAAGGTTTATACTTCCAAAGAAATTTATCTATACCTAAGATTAAAAGACCTATTAGAATGGTCGTCGAAGGAAATTGGTAATAGTTAAAGCCAAAACCGTCAACTATTGATGCAACTATTTGAGGTACTACTGCACTTATGATTGTACCTGTAATAAGAATAAAAGGTACTATAGCCCCAGGCCTATAATATTTCAAGTAACTTTTCTCCATATACTATCCTTTAGATTCTTTAGGGTCATTAGCTCTAGGATATGTTCTCTCTTCTTGAAAACCACCTTTGTTCTTGTGAATTTTTAAAGAACCACCTCCTTGATTCTGGATAAAATCTCTAGCTGATTTAATAGCATCCTGCTTGTTAGAGTCAATAATTTTAGAAGCGCGTTGCGCATTCTCTCTTTTAAGTTTGTACACACCATCATCGTGTACTAAATGAAAATTTTCCATTTGTATTCTAATTTATTAAAGTGGCTAACGTTTACAGACGATAGGCCTAAACCGCGAAAGGAAATAAGGAGATTTTGTGAAGAGAATAGAACACGCTATATTTGCGACACAAAAAATGGGGTAGTAACCTTTACGTTCTACTACTCACTTGAATTCTAAAAGTCCTTCCGGTCGAATGTTGGGACTTTTTTTTATGCTTAATAATTGGCAACCTCTGTTCCAAACTGTTAAGACTTTCTTAATTTGTCAAGCTGTCATTATGAACTATTTAGAAAATGATTAAAACGGATTAACTGTTTTTTATTGACGTTGAAATACTTAAAGTCATCCTCACATCTTACTGACATAAAATCAGTTATGCTTTTATTCAGATTGAGTGCGCAATATTTAAACTTGAAAAACCACCTAAATAGCTTAAACTTCCATAAATATTTTGTGATGGATATGATTAGAATAGAAAGAACTCCAAACACAGACAGTGAAAGTCCAAAGGATTCTTTAATGAGATAAATTAAGAAGAAACCACCCACAACGAGAAATATCAAGAACTGTGGATGGTAGTATTTTAAATAATCTTTTTCCATAATGCAAATTGCTTTTAAGTTTAACAATGCAAATATGGAATATAGGTATGCAATATATTTACACACCTTAAAAACATTACGCGGAAATTGTTTTTAACCTATTAGGCTATCATTAAAACCGCTCACAATCTCAAAGATTTTATCAGCTTGTTGTTCTGTAAAAACGCCATCTATCCCTAAGCTGTGATAGTTTTTAAAAGGTGCGTCATAGAGCTTGCTTGGTTCTATCTCGCCGTTAGTCGTTAAGAATTTTTTAATGGTATCTAGAAACTCTATTTGTATTGCATTAAGTTGATAGTCATTAATAAATTTTGCAAAAGCAGCATCAACCTTTTCAGAGCTTAACCCCATCAATGAAATAATAAATTTTACCAAGCTGAATTGAGAACCTATCTCTTTCTCAATAGCTTCTTTATCAATACCACCTTTAAATAAAATAGCTTCTAGCGCTTGAAGCTCTGCCTGTGTAATAGCTTCTCCCTTTCTAATCCTTGTGATGGTGATATGATTTTCATTTTCTCGTATCAATTCCTCAAGGCGATACACATTATTTTGAAAAGGTGATGGTGTATAGGTAGCACCATCTTCTTTAACAAAGCTTCCTGTTTTTATTTTATCTTTTAATATATAGTCTGTAAAATCTGTCGTGACATAACGTTGGTCTACCGGATCTATATACTTCACTAACTCACGAACCCCTTTTCTTAATTTTTCAAGATGTACGATACCATTTACTTTCCAAAAGTCTTCTTCTAGCGGTAGCTTGATAAGTCCTTCCTTAGACTTAACCGCAGGTATTGTCGTTTTCTTTAGTAGCTTTCTGGAAGTGCCTACTACTTTTGAAATAGGAATTATAAAACTATTCACATACTCTTCACTATTAGGTGTTTCAAGTCTTTTTGTAATAAGCGTATAAAGTAGTTTATCGTAATATCTAGCAAGATCTGTATCGCCTTTTTGCGGTTTTATAAGTGGTGCCAGTTCATCTTCTATGCGCTTTGCATCGCGTTTTGATAAGTGATTCCAGATTTCCCGATTATCATTTCCAAACTCGTGTACAATCTCTAACTTCATTTTTACGTCAAATCGTTCTCGATCTAATCGAGCGATATCGCTGTGTAAGCCATCTAATAAATCTGTTCTAAATTCTTTTAATGTAGTGTCATCTTTAAACTGATTACTTCTTAGATATTCTGCCAGGCGCAAACGTAATCCAAACAACAATTCAGTTAGACTTTTTTGAGTAGTGGTTTCAATTCCTTCTGGGTTTTCATTAAAGAATTCAAAATTTCCACAGAGATCAAAAATTAAGAAATTCTCTTTATCATCGCCTGGTCCAAAAAGATCTGGACGTAATCGGGAACCACGACCTATCATTTGCCAGAACTTTACATAAGATCGTACAGGCTTGTAAAAAACTAAGTTGACACAACTAGGCGCATCTATTCCTGTATCCATCATATCTACAGAAATAGCAATTTGCGGTAGTCGTTCTTTTTCTTCGTCACAAAAACGGTTGATAAACTCTTTTGCCTTGGGTTCACTGTGTGTGATGACCTTAACATAGTCGTTACCAAATATTTCTTTATCGAGCTCCATAAAAGTATCTTTAAGGAACTGTGCGTGCTTTCTATTTTTAGCAAATATGATGGTTTTTCCTAGTTCATCTCCACCACGTTTTTTAATACCGTGTTCTAATAAATAGCGCAATGTTTCAATGGCTGTAGGTTTATTAAATAACCACGTGTTTAACTCAGAAGAAGAAATCCACTCATTTCCTGTGGCTTCTTCACCATCTAGTATTTCTTCTTCAAATTCCTCCTGTTCTTCTTCTGATAGTTCATCGTACTTGATGCCTTCTCTTAAAAACTTAGTAGGAATTTCAATAGTGTTATAAGGCGATAAGTGTTTATTATCTACTGCCTCTTTAAATGTGTAGGCATCCGTAGGCGACTTATCTGCTAGGCCAAAGATGTGATAGGTATTTTTATCAATACTGTTTTTAGGTGTAGCTGTCAATCCTAAAAATAGCGCGTCAAAATAATTAAATATCGCTTGATATTTTTTGTAAATAGATCGGTGCGCTTCATCAATGATGATAAGGTCAAAATGCCCTACACCATAAAAGCGCGCTTCTTCATCACGATTACGATCTATGAGTCCCATCATCGTCTGATAGGTGGAGAAAGCAAAACGAGCATCTGGATTGTCTTTTTCTTCTAAAAGGTTAACGCAAGTATGTTCTGGCAAGAACTTTTTAAAACTATTATTCATTGCTTGCTCTACAAGACTTACTCTGTCTGCCAGAAACAGTATTCGTTTTGCCCAGTTACATTCCAGTAATAATTTTGAAAAAGCTACTGCAGTTCTTGTCTTTCCTGTTCCTGTGGCGAGTACTAGAAGTGCACCTCTGTTTGTACCTATAAGTTTCCCATCTGTCTTATCGTTACCAGCAAAATGGGCTGCAATACTTTTTATAGCACGCATTTGATAAAAACGTCCAGAGATTTCTGTATCTATAGGTGCTGTGCGTATGTCTTCGCGGTGCGTGCGACGGAACATCGCGGTCTGCAATTCTGCCTTGGTATAAAATCCGTGAACTGGTCTTGACTGCTTATAGAATTGATCATCCCACAAGAAAATCTCGTATCCATTACTGTAATACATCACGGGACGTCTACCGTGCATTTTTTCTAGGCTGTCTGCATAAAGTTGTGCCTGGTTTTCTCCCTTACTAGCACTTTCTAACGTCTTTTTTGCCTCTACTAATGCGAGTGGTAAACCATCATCATCCCATAATACATAATCTACATAGCCTGTTTCAGAGACATTGGTAGATTTAGGCATATACTGTACTTTGTATTCTTTATCATTGACTCCATTTAAATCCCAACCTGCCTCACGTAGTGCTACATCTATAAGATATTTACGCGTTTCTGCTTCGTTACGAGGATGGTGTACTTCATCTGCTTCGTTTGCTTCAACTTTATTAGCTTCTATCTGCGCTTGTAAGGCTTCTATCTGTTTTTTAAACAGCTCGTTTTCATCTGCAAGTAGCTGTCGTTCTTCTTCTTTGGTTTTTAATTGCTCTTGATAGGTATCAAGCTCTTTATCTAGTTTTTCTTGTAGTTGTTGTATTTGCTTTCGCGAAAGCGTACTACCACCTTCTTTAGGGATATAATCAAAATCGAAAATACCAATATCACTTACAGGTTCCTGCGCGTAGGATTTTATAAACCACTTGCCGAAATAGAATAATGCATCAATCGCTTTATGCGAGTCTATATCGCTTACAGGTCTATTATGTGCTGCTAGATTACCACCTCTTTTGATGACAAATAATTCACCATAAAGTTTATGATTAAACTGCTCTTTAAAGGCTTGCTGTACCAGTAGGTTATGTAGGGACGTGTCATACTGAGATTCTAATTCTTCATCATTTGCATACATCCAGTTGATGGCTTCTTCTAGCGCCATACGACTGTAGATTAATGAAGTACGAGGATCTGTAATAACGAGCTGCTCTGCTTTATGCGCTCTGTCATAAAGCACAGGAAATTCTGCTGCTAAAAATTGAAAGTTTGTACTCATTTATGGTGTCCTCTTTATTTTAAATCACAATGTATATCTATATATCTCTAGTTTTTAATCTACTATTCTTCAATTACTTCCCAATAGCCACCTTTATCAGGACCTACATGTCTAATTATATTTTTTTCTTTTAAATCAGAAATCTGTCTATAGATGGTTCTCTCTGTAACGCCTATTTCCTTAGAAATTTCAGGTACTGTAACTTTCTTGTTTTGCACTATGAGTTCTACTATTTTCCCTGACGTTTTCCCTGACATTTTCTCTGAACTTTTCTCCCTAGTTTTTAATTTATTATTTTTCGATTACTTCCCAATATCCACCTTTATCTGGACCTATTCTATTAAGCTTTCCTTTTAATTTAAGATTAGCTATCTGTTTCTCAACTGCACGCTCAGTGATTCCTATATGCTTAGCTAAATCTTTGGCGCTTAAATCATTTTCATCTTTAAGTAATCTTATTATTTTCTCCGAACTTTTCTCCGAACCTTTCTCCGAACCTTTCTCCGAACCTTTCTCCGAACTTTTCTCCGAACCTTTTTTCTTAGTTTCTTCTAAGGTTTCTCCTTCAATAGGTATTACTATTTCAAACACATCACCTTCTTTAAAAAGAGGTACAGCTCCAGGATGATATAATTCTAAATACTTAAAAGTATTACGTACACCAGAGCCTAGCTCATCTACCCAGCCTATTTCTTTAAAAAACTTAGCTATGATAGGATTTTTAGGAAATGGAGAGAAGTTAACAGGATCTATAGCACCAGTACCGTGTGGCTTGTTCCAGTTTTCAGTACGTACCTGATTTGATTCTATAACTAACTTTGCAGGAAAAGGATTTGTAAATTCTCGGTGTACTAATAAGTTCCCTACAATTTCTCTAAAGAGGTTGTCGCGCAAATTAATACGCTGTCCGTTTATTAGGGTAAATTTTTCTGGTAAATGTTTTGCCACAAAAGCCATTAACCTCTCATAGCTTTCTATAAGATTGGTACGTATGTCATCACGATCATCATAACGGTCTGTATTTTCTACACGTACAATAGCATCTGTTTTATGGTGTGCCAGAACGCTTTGAATACATTCATCACTACCCAATAAAAGTACAGCAGCGAGCGTGTAACCTTCACCGCCTGTTTTCATATCTCGTTTAAACAATCCAGCAGATCGCAGCAACTCTTCATTGTTCATCGCGAGCCAAGGATGGTTAGGCTGGATGTTTCTCGCTAGGCTTCTTACTTTGTCAAACAGACTGGCTTTAAAGTCTGAAAGTTGAACATAAGGAAATACTTGATTTTCTGAATAGCTGTTTTGCTTGCGCAGGTATAATTGCGATACTAAATCATTATTTTTAGTAATATTAAAATCGCCATCTTGATTGCGATCAAAAATTTTACCTCGTGTAGCGTGCACCTGCGAACTCTCGGGCACGTAGAGTGTAATGACTTGTTTACCATCTACTGTTATCACTTCAGGCGATAAATAGTAGGGCGGATTTAAACGCTCTGGATTATTTGCGCCAGTAACAATATTATCTACTATGTTCTGTACCTGATTTTCTTGTACGCCAGTAATACTCTTATCTGCATCATTAATACCTAGAATAAGATAACCGCCACTACGATTTAAAAAACCACAAATAGAATCAAACGCATCACGGTTAAGGCCTATACTTGCTGCCTTAAACTCTACCTGAGTGCCTTCTCCTTGTTGTACTAATGCTCGTAGCTTTGTTTCTGTCATACGCTATAAAGGTACTAATGTGATTTTGATATATTTTATTTCATTTTTGATTATGTGTGATTTCACATACTGTTTATATCGTAAAAAGAAAAAACCATCACAAGGATGGCTATTTAGTAATTACAATAAAATTATAAGTTTTATGCGTTTAATACCAGCATAGCAGCCTGTTGATGAGATTGAGTTTCTTTTTTTTCATAAACACGAACAACATCTTTCATCGCAACCTTAACTCTTTGATTAGTTTGAGCAATGTGTACTTTACTGATAGGTGTAAATTTACCTTCATTAACAGTACTAAATGATATTTTTTCTCTATTGCCTGACATTTAATTTTTTACTTTAGGTTATGAAAATAACGATAATTTTCAAATTTATGGTGCAAATTAACGAAATTATTCTCATTAAGACTAATACACTTATCCGGGTAACCTGCAAAAATCAATGCATCAATACTTTCTTGATTAGCTTCAGTAGCATCTAAAAGTATGATACCTAAAGCTACTTTAATCTCTTCATTAAAGGTTTCCTTGTTATAAAATTCTCCTATCCATATAAATTTAGGCATTTTAGTAAGAAGTATAGTGGTTTTTAAATCACTTGTTATTTCATTACTTGAAATAATATGATTCTTGAAAGAACGGCTTGAAGTCAAATAGAATCTAAAGACAAACTCCTCATCAAACTTATAACCTATGTGATCATCTTTTATTATTTCTAGAATTAACTCTTTAGCAATTACCGATTCTAGATAGATCTTTTGATATAGAGGAATTACTATAGAATCAATTTTGTATTCCTTACAATCTTTATCCTCATAATGTTCACCTGGTGTATCTAAGGATATCAATTTATAAGGAATATCATTATCATCTTGTATAACATACTTCGCAGGAATACTCGAAGTTTCGAAATAGCTAATTGAATCTCCTTGAAATTCTAAAGACTCTTTGGTTACATTTTCCCAGTCTACCTCTTTGGTATACTGTTTACCTATCGCTACAACTACGTGACCTATATCACCACTCTCTAATCCTAACATTATGGGAATACCAGACTCAATGTAACTATCTATAATTGTAAATATCTCTTTTCCATAAGGCTTCTCTGCATAAATTCTGGTACCGAAACCGAATTCTTTTAAAGCAAAAGATATTTGATCCATTGTTAAACCATTTGATGGTAATTGCCTTTGATATGAAAATCTTTCAATTGCCTTATGAATCTTAGCAGGTAAAGCTGGCTTGTAATCTGGGTACTTATTTCCAAAATACTCCATAAGTCCCCAGATAGTAGTTTCAGCACACTTTATAGTCTCACCATCTTGAGAGCTATGTGGAAAACCATCTACATCTAGTTTAACACCATTAACGAGACTTTCAGTCCTACACAAACACAATTTATAGTCATTTTCTTCAAAAGCTTCAGGACTTATTATAGATCTACCAAATAATGCATTTATAGTAGGTCTAAGAATAAAGAAACCCAAATATCTTTCATTTAAATCTTGATGATTTTCTGATTTCAAAAAATCTTCATATTTGATCGAATTACTAAATAGAGAAACTCTAATACAGTCTCTTTGATAGCTATAATGCTTTGATGCATAATAATTATAATAACTATCTCTATAGACCTTATCTACGTAAGGATATTCAATAACGAAAAAAACATCTTCCTTTAATTCATCTATTAATTTTGCAAGATCAGTTTCAATAAATGGAGAGATAAATGCCTCGTCAACATCATTTATAAAAAAGTTCTTGATATTCTCAATGATAACTTTTAAAGCTATATCATAAGGAACTATGTCTATTTCAATATTGGTGTTCATTCTTGTTTATGGTTTACTACAAAGATGACAATAAATAATTTTTAATTTTGATTGGTCTGCTAGAGGCGCATAGTCGGGAACATATTTTGTGCTGTTTTTAATCATATTCTTCTCTCTACTTCATCTTCTAAAGCTCACCCTTAAAAGCCTTTTGCAACAAACAATTAAACAAGTCTTCACTTTCTCGTAGCTCTTGTTTTGCGAGTGCTTTTTGCTGCTCGATTAAGGCGATTTTTTCGGCGAATTGGTTTTGAAGTTCGATGGGTGGAACTGGAATCTGAAATTCTTTAATGATTGTTTTATTCAAATTTGCCATAGTAATACCTCTAGCTTTTTCATATAATCTTGATATGGTTACCTCTTGATTAAAAAAATAATAGCAAAATATCGGATTTAAATTTTCAATAAATCTTACGTAAAGACTTCCAGTTCCGCAAAAGAGGTCATCATCGTTAACTACTGATATTTTGCTTAAATCTCCTCGTCTAGCCATTATTATATCTCCGATTTGAAGATGATAGTTGGGTAATGACAAAAATTTGTGTTTACTTATTTTTCGACATTTTTGTAAATCTATTTTTCCATTATCAATATCGGTTGGGTTAACTAAAGAAAAGCCTGTTTCTTTATAATCTGATTGATGAAGTTGAGAACCAAATGGACCAATCTGTATTTTTTCACTCAAATCACTTATTCGTTTAATATTCCATTCTTTCTGATTTAAAACCGGATCCCCAAACATCTCCAAAAAGATAGACTCCGCCAGTAGGTCATATTCTGTGAGCAGTTGTGCGGTTTTATCACGTAAGGCAGCAGCATCGTCCAGAATGGTGGCGATGCGTTGTTGGGTTTTTAAGGGTGGAAGTGGGATTTTTAATTTATTTATGTAACGTGGTAATTGTAAATTGATAATACCAGTAGTTTTATTTTGAAACATTCCAGTAACACCAAATCTATGACTCGCATAAAGTAAGTAATGTAGATATTTAGGCACCACTTTTTCCTTCTTTGGTCTAAGTATGGATGTGAAATTGTTGCATAAATAGACTCCTTCTACATCATAGAAAACTACACGACCAACAGGTTGTTTTGGGCTTCCGCCGGATTTCTCAATTATTATATCTCCTTCTTGTAACTTCTTTTGTTCAACTTTTTTCTTGGAAATATTGCGTTTCACAACATTCGTAAAATCTAAAACCCCTGAATTCGTAAAGTTTGTTGTTCTAAGAACATTTATTTCTTCACCATCAGTTCCCCATTCACCAGTTATAGGCTTTTCGATTAAATCTTTTAATAAAGCCATCAATTATAAAATTTTAGATAGTTTTTGGTTGATATCCATTCTTTCACCATTCAAAGATTTAATCCTATCAATAATCTCATCAGGCGCATCATATTCCACTTCTTCATAAACGATTTCTTTATAACGATTTATGGATAGGTCCCAGTCGTTTTCTTTGATTTCGGTAAATGGCACGAGAAAAGATTGCGAGGTACGGTCAGCATAATTATGCGTGCAGGTGCCGTCCATAAATTTATCCATTCCCAGATTTTCTGGCACATCGTGTACGTGCAACAATTCTCCGTTTGTATCGTGCATTTTTCCCCAGTACTCACTTTTTAAATAGCGGTATTGATCTAGTATTTGTGGTAGGTTAAATTTCTCGTGGTCTTGTGCTAAGGTTTCAAGGGTTTGTGGTGTTACCGCTTTCGCGAAAGCGAAATTATTAAACGCCTCTTCTTCTACCAGTAGATTGCGCTTGTCGTCCAAACTTTTACCGTCTGCCAGCATATCATAAAACCATACATTATCAGTACCACCATTATCGGTCTTAGTAAATATGATAATGGCAGTACTCACTCCAGAGTAGGGTTTAAACACACCACTAGGTAGCGAGATCACGGCTTCTAGCTTGTGGTTTTTTACAATCTCGCTACGTATGCTTTTAAAAGCTTTACCACTTCCAAAAAGTACACCATCTGGCACAATAACGGCTGCACGACCACCTTTTTTAAGCTGGCGTAGCATAAGGGCTAGAAAGAGCAACTCGGTCTTAGTCGTATCTGTCACATTGCGCAGTCCTGGTGCAATACTTTCCTTATCTATCGTGCCTTTAAAAGGTGGATTTGCCAGTACCAGCGTGTAAGCATCGCTTACCGCATTATCTTTACTTACGGCATCTACATCAACAATGTTAGGCTCCTCAACGCCGTGTAGAAACAGGTTCATAGAGGCAATGCGCAACATCGTAGCGTCAAACTCGGTACCGTTAAACATACGTTTATTAATATGCTCGCTGTTTTTATCCAGCTCTGTAACGCTGTAATGCTTGTCTATATATTCTTTGGCAGCTACAAGAAAACCAGCCGTTCCCACAGATGGATCACAAATGGTGTCCTCTAGCGTAGGCTGCATTAACTCGGTCATTAATTTAATAATGTGGCGCGGTGTTCTAAACTGTCCAGCAGTACCGCCACCTTCTAGTTTAGAAAGCAAGTATTCATAGATATCGCCTTTTATATCTTGCGACTCCATATCTACACGTTCTAGCTTTTCCATCACCTGGTCTAGCGTAGCGGCTTTATTAATCCCAAAAGCGGCATCTTTCATATAGGTACTAAACAAGCTTTTCTCACCACCTAAACTGCGTATAAAAGGGAAAATACCATTTACAGAGTTGTTAAAAATTTCGTGACGTGCCTGTACATCCATTTCCTTTAAATTTTTCCATCTAAAGTCTTGCTGATCTACGCCAAAAATAGGATTAAAATCTTTTTTAAGTCGCTTTGCCATACGCTCGTTGCGCGTTTCTGTCTCGTCCAGATCTTTGATAAAGATTAAGTACGTGAGCTGCTCCACGATGGTAATAGTATTAGATATGCCGCCTGTCCAGAAGGTATTCCAGATAGCGTCTATTTGAGATTTTAGGTTTCCTGTGATCATAATCTTATGTAACTTTAATGTCTTTAATAAATATTTTAGTTCCGTCTGGGCTAGGTTCTGTTACTATTTCTACTTTTTGCCTGACTGACAGATTACTAGAGGCAACCATAGCAGGAGGAATTCCTATTTCTGTAGAACCATTAACGTCCTTAAAAGTTCCCCATCCATTATCTGCTATTCTCGAGACTTCACCTTTAAGAGTATTATTTAGAACTGTAGGTTGTATCTTATCCCATTTAGACTCATTCGTTACTTTGTCAGCGTTGTTATCCAAAAAAGATTTAAACCAGTCTAAACAATCTAACAACAAAAGAACAGTACTTTGGTATAAGAATGTATTTGAATTTGAAGCCATATATGCATCAACACCAAGCTTACTTCCTTCATTATGCGATCCATCTTGGGAAATACTCAATATTTTAAAAATATTGAAGGCAATTACTGGATGTATGATTTCTTGTCTATAAGAATAATTTGTGTTTTTACCAGATAAGAAAAAGCTAGATCCACTTATCCAACCTTTGTCCTGAGTTATCTCATCTGGAATACAGCCTATTTCGTTAAGTTTAGTAAAAATTGCTTCAATAATTTTTCTAATACCTGTTAAGGAATCTTGAGCAATTTTAATTTGACTTGGATTTTCAATATCCAAAATGAGATTATGCAGTCTATCGAAATGTTTCTTACCTATGTAAACATCAGTACACATTTCAAAAGGATTTGTGTATTTGTGTTTAAGCTTGGTCAGTTCTCTGTTATTACAAGCTTCAAGTAGTAGACGAAATAAGTTGTCTTCATCTTCTTCAACGCCTTTGTTAAATACATACGGAAAAGCATTTTTAAACTCTCTTGAGTTGTAAGCTTCGGCCTGACCAGTAAGAACGAAAAAGGATATCGTTTTATCTACCTCTTTAATCCAATCTTTTGCTTTATGCACCCATTTTGTATCCTCTGATCCTGGTTCATCTGTTTCGTTTTCAAAAAACTTTGCATCAAAAAGTATGGCATCATATTTTGATGTATTATTTTGAAACTCGGTACATCCTCCATTCATAGATTTGAACGGAAAAAGCGTGATGTCAAAGTCAATTGCAGTTTTATGCATTGCCTTGATTGATTCATGTTCATCATCAATCCATAGCACATTATATTTTTTACTCATTTATCATTGGTATTATTGGGAAACTAAATTTAAATGTTACTGGAAATACTTCTTCATTATTAAGATTAAGTTCCCATTCTTCATTATCAAAATAGGTTGCAATTCTATTAATATCATAGCCTCCTAGACCTGTTCCTTTTGTAGGGTTAGCTGTGGTGTATTTTGCGCTAAATTTTTGCTTATCGTAGTTGCGAGGAAAGGGCTTTCCGTTATTTCGTATTTCAAGTATCATTATATCTTCTGTGACCTTGAGTTCAATTACTAACAAATTCAATTCATTCCCGTCCTCAAAAGCGTATTTACTTGCGTTTGAAAGGATATTATTTAGTAAGATTTCAAACAAAGTAATATTAGCAATTATAGCTTTACCTTTTACTTCATCTGCAGATGCTTTATCAAAGTGAAGAGTAAAGTTCTGTGATGACTTCTTTAAAGACGTTAATAGCTTATTAATGTCTTTTAACGATATTGGTGTTAAATCATAATTATCTAAAACTAGACCTTGCTCTCCTTTTTCTAGAATTGAACTAATATGGTTTATGTCATTTTTAATTTGACTAATATCTTCGGTTAGATTATTACCGTACGTATTCTTATAAAGACTTTTAACTTCTAAAAAAGCTTCAGAATTATTGTTTTCAAAAAAACGAATTAGACTTTTCGTGTTTGATAAAATGTTCTGTCTAGGAGCTCCAAGTGAATGTTTAAGAGATGCAAACTCATCAAAACTTTTAACTTGTTTACCGTGAGCGAGTAAATTTCTTTCACGCTGAAGGATTTTGAACTTTTCAGAGAGTTCTAGAATTCCCTGTACCTTGGCTTTTTGCTCTTCAATAGAAGGAAGTACTATTTTTATTGCGAAAAAGTCAGCTCTATTCAATGAGGTTATAGCTCCTGGATTTTGAAATCCTGTAACTTGCTTAATAACTTGTGGCGATCTTAGTTCGCTAATTAAATAATGTGGATTTACTTCAAAATTTTCAGAATACATTTCTATTGCTAGTAAATCTATTCCTATATAAATTGGTTCTCCTTTATACTCAAATAAAGTAGGCTTAAGCGACTTCCATCGAGTAGAAATAAGAATGCAGTCTTTTTCTATTTTGATAGAATGTGATGGAAGCTCTCGTTCCTTAATCTCAGTCAAATCCAATTGATAAGAAACATCATTATCTTTCAAGTTGCTCGTACGAATGAATTTACCTGTTACCGCGTTTTCTTTACCAACTCGTTTACCACTGATTCTTTTTACAAACTTGATAAGTGGTTCTCCATTAAAATCTATAACAAAATATCTTTGAACATTAAGATTATAATTGTTTTGTCTTATTTGTTCAATAGGAACTTCAACCACAGCTTGAGATTGACTGAACTTAAACAAGTGTTCTAACAATCTATCTACCTCAAGTCTCTTTTCACGTTTGCCCTTGCTTTCAACGAAAGAAGAAGCATCTATCATTTTGATGGTGTTATTAATGTTCTTCTTTCTGGTTAGAATCATTATGCAAACCGGGATTCCAGTGTGTTTTAACATACCACTAGGCAAAGAAACTATTGTTTCTATTAGTCCTTGTTCTACTAAAGACTCTCTTAGCCTTTGATCATCACTACCTCTAAAAAGTATTCCTTGTGATATAACACAAGCAACTTTACCATCAAAATTTATTGATTCTAAACCTCTGTGTATAACATAGGTTTCAGCAGTCATTTTTTTTCTTCCGAAATTATGAGCTATGTAAGGGTCAATTTTGTAATTGAAAGGAGGATTAGATATTACTAAATCAAAATCTTCTGATTCTGGCCAGTTTTGTATGGAGTCTTCGACTCGATATTTAATTTGAGTGTGCTTATTCAGCCTCATTAAGCGCAACATTCCTAAAGCCCAAGTGGAATTAACTATCTCTTGACCATAGTAGCGTTGATTGCTATCCAAATGAGTTGCAAAAGAAGCAAGACCAGCAAAAGGATTAAAAACTGAAGCTCGACTAGGGATATCAGCTATTTCTATAACAAACTTGCTTATTTCATTAGGAAGTAAAAATTCTCCAGAATACTTGCCTTGATTATCTGCTAATCTAAAAAGTAAGTCATCAAAAATTTTATCAAAATATTGATATAGGACATCATTATTAAACATCGTAAAATGATGTAGTACCTCATTGAGTCGTTCTTCTGGAATACTGTCAATTATCGGTTTGTAGACATTTAAAATTTCAGAATATTGTTCTTCCCTTTCTAGAGAAGAAAAAAGATAATGATGAAGATTGTTAGAAAAATCAATATGTACACTCTTAATTATTCCGTCATAATAAGCAGATAGTAAAAACAGATAAACGTGATGATGCTCTACTGGTAATATACCGCGTAATAAGCTCATTGATTTCCAAACTTGATTGGTAATCATCTCTACTTCGCTATTTCTGTAATTATCTTCCTTCATAAGTGTTTTTCAATTCTACGTTGCAAATAAAGCAATTTGCTGTGCAAACTATGTGCACATCTGTTTTAATCTTCAATACTTATATTATAAATAAGGTCATGGGATACAAATTTCCTTATTTCAAATGGCTCACTAGTATCTTGTAAATCTTCAGCTGCCAAATATTTAACTGGACTTAGTCCGTGTGCTAAACCTGCGTCAATACGCAGAGTAAAAATGATGTTATCATTTTTAAATTCAAAATACCTGTAATGTGGCAGCTTATCTGCTCTTATTACTTTTGAAGTAAAATCTAATGAGTCACTTAAGCTCAATAATTTATTTTCATACTCATCTATTCTTTGGAAATTATTGATAATGTATTCTGGACTCTTATAACTCTTAAAATCTTTTTCGGATAAATGAATCATTAAATTTGAAAGTTTCGTTTGAGTAAGACTCGTAAATTCATTTATAAAACTTAGTAATAAACGTAAAGCAAACTCACTCTGATTAAACTTATCGTAATATGAAACCTCAAAAGTTTGATTAGCTATTCTAGACAGAAAATCTTCTGCGTTATTAAGGTTTGCAATAACTAATTGTGCGACATCATTGCTTTGGCTGTTTCTTGGGATACTGCCCTTTATTCTAGATTCATAGAGGTTACCAGCTGTTAGTTGTGGCACAACAAAATCAGCATATTGATGTGTAGTTGCTTTTTCTACCTTAAAAAATTTCTCAATGATACAGGACGTCCAGTCTTCACTTAACGCATCGTAATCTCCTTGGGATATATAATGTATAGTTTCTCCATTATTCAAGCTTACAGATAAGTGGATAGGGTAATCTAAAAACGAATCTCCAGAGCCTTGCTTAAGATTGAAATTATGAGACAACAAATAGGCCGATAATTTTTCTTGATTATTACTAAAATTCACCGCGCCTTCTACTACAAGATTTACCGCAATCCTATCCCTCTTTAATTTATCTATCCAAACAATATCATCTATTTGCCATTCTGAAATTTTATTATTGATGTGTATGTTTACTTCTTTGATGTCAAAGTGATATTCAATCCTACTCAACTCATCACTTAACGAACCAAGTACTGTACTCACTTTATTATTTTTCGTTTTTAAATCTTTTGGTAACTGATTTTTCAATGCAGTATTCAACCATTCTACTGCAGTAAACCTATCCAAGTCTTCGATATGCCATTGAGTACTTCTATCGATTAAACACTTCGTGCAAGCCAATTGACAATCACAATTTTCCAAAACATTTAAAGCTAGTTTCAATATCTTTTCAACATATAAATTAAATTGTGATGCATAACCTGCACCTCCTTTTGCAGTATCGTAAATGAATATTGTTAAATAGCCATTGTATTTTTTTATACCAAAACCTAATTCTGCCTCGTCAATTGCAAGATGTTCTGCCAAAGACTTAGTGAAGATTACGCCAAGAGAGTAAGCTAATTTTTTATCGTTTAAAAGATTATGATTTATACTTTTTAATCTTATTTCTGTAAAGTCTGTTTTAAACCTACTTCCTAGAATAATATTATCTCTAGTATTTTTAGCTTCACAATTACTATCACCTTTATCATTTTTCCCACCTCTTAAGCGCCTGTGACCATCCAACTTTTCTTGGGAAGTTTCTACTCTTCCACAATCAAAGCAGAGACTGTAACCATTTCCTTCTCCGGTATTGTAAAAAAGAATCTCAGCATTTTCTATGTCAGAACTATCTCTAAAATCAATGAAACTATTTTGATATTTATTCCACGGTTTTAACTCAAGCAATAATGGCTCTAGATATTGCGGTTTACTTTTCTCAGAAATTACTCTTGTAGGACTTTTAAAGAGGTCTGTTGAAAAGCCTGAAGGCTCTATGACATATGTGTATTTGTCTTGATGCTCCGTTAGTTCTATCCCTTTAAAAGAATTTGACTCATTACACTCTGGGCAGTTTTCATTAACATTTTTAAGACCTATAATTCTCTGAAAACCACAATTTGTACAGCCTTGGATAGCATCTCTTGTGCTAGTTTCTCCCCAAGTATTAGATAACACAATACCAGATGACTTATAATTAAAACCATCAATTAAAATATTATTTCCTGGAGCAAATTCGGTTAATGCTCGAGATATAGAGTAACTAGGATTAGACTTAATAGTTTTTTTATCGATATCCTTTTTAGTAGTTTTTTCAAAATCAATAACTCCAGTCGGAAGACCTGCATTAGGTAAAAAACCAGACTCAGCTAAATAGGTTAGTAAGTTTTTTGCTAAGAACTGTCTCTTCCTATAGTTAATAGCTTTAAAAGCGGCACTATTATTTCCAAATTCGTCCTTTAACTCAATAAGTTTTTTATCAAAACCTTCAATCTGTTTCTGAACTTTCGTTATTAGTTTTTTGAAATTTTTTTCAACCAAAAAAAACAACTGTTCAGAACTACTATTAGCAATTGGAGTTCCATTAGTTAAATATTTAAACTTACTCTTGTACAAAAAATTATTTTCTTTTGTCAACCAGGTCAAAAATTGCTCTCCTAAGGTTGGTATCTCATTAAAGAAGAATTCTTCAATGTTTTGTTTCACATCAAGTCCGACTCCTTCTTTTCTTATAAAAGCCCCAAACAAGAAAGAATTCACATTTCGCTCTATAATATTTTTACTATCAAATTTGCATTTTGGAGATGCAATGTCGTGTTCCAATGCCCATTTAGGGTTGTTCATTGTACGTAGGCCGATAGGATTAGGCGCGCAAAATGTTAAGGCTAGAGATTTGTTTTCTGCACGACGACCAGCACGTCCAGTTCGTTGTAAGTAATTTGCTGGCATAGGTGGTACATTACTCATTACTACTGCAGATATACCACCTATGTCTACGCCCATTTCCATAGTAGTAGAACAACTTAAAACATTTATTTCGCCATTTTCAAATTGTGTTTCTAGTTCTTTAAGACGTGTTTTATCTTGTTGAGCTGAATGCTCTCCTGCAAGGTATAATTTATCATAATCAAAGATGCGCTCGTGTAAATCGTTCCATAGTCCTTTGTCTCTTGCTTCTTTACTATTATCCTTAAGCCAAGCATCTACCTGATCAAGTGGTATGGCTTCATTATTATCATCAAGATGGTATGGATGTGAATAGGTTGGGAACTGATGATTTTTAGAATCGTCTATTTTATAGTTAGAAATATTACTAGACTCTAAATTTCCTTTTATTAATGGAGAATATCCTCTAAACACCTTATCAACTAATCGGTTTGTAACTGGACAAAGAAATTCTTTTCCTGCTATTTCAAACTGAGTGCTTTCTAGAAAATCAAGAATAAAACCATCGCCATCTGCTTTGAGAATTTTCTGCTGTAATGTTCTCCATATCTTTTCTAAAAGCTCGTTAAGTTGGTCTTCTCTACTTTCTGTAATATCGCCTCTGTCGTGCCAATCTAATCCTGCACAAATTAATAAAACTAACCTTGATTGTGTTATGGAATTAGGGTTGTAGAGGCGCCATTTTTTTGCATTTACTATTTCAGTATTAGACGGATAAATAAGTTCTGATCGATAAAACTTAGAAGTAAATAATCGCATTGCATCATCAAAAGAAAAATTGAAGTTATATCTAATGATATAATCAGCAGCTATCTTAAGAAGTGATTGCCATTCCTCTTTGTTTATCCCCAATTTATTTGCAATTTCTGGGGCGACTACATCGTCTAACTTTGGATAAACTATGTTCACCAAACCTAAATTTTCTAGCGAACGTTCTCTAGGAATTCTACGCGCAAATTGATCATATAGTAATGCTTTTGCATATACTTCATTTTCAGTGGCTAAGTTATTCCCTCTTGCTCCTTTTTTGAAAAGTGTTTTAAAATCATTCTTTTCTTTTATTTCATCTATAATTTGTTTCCAAGATGATCTGCTATCTGATAATGAGCTTTCTCCACCAGCTGCTAATAAATTATTAATGTCCTCAATTTCTTTTTCAATTTTCTTTTTCAAAAAAGCAGGAGCTTCGTCCAACTGCTTTACATACATAGCTCTAGCTTGTAATAATTCGTCATTACTGGCATCGACTTGGTTACCTTTTAGTTTTTTAAGAAGATAATGATACACTTGATAACGAATCCAGTCACTCTCACTATCTATATTTATTAAGGCTGAAATTTTTGCTGTTCCTTGTCTACTATCAGTAAAAGAAATGTACTTTCTACCTTTGTATAGTGTTTTTGTGGTTTGTTTATCGATGTTATCGGTTTGATCTAAAACGATATCTGATAAAATCCTATTTGTAAATGCTGAAGAAATCCTAAAGTGTATAGGGTTATTATTTTGATTGCCACAATGAGGGCATTGGTCATTATCTGTCATCAGAAAATCTTCGCCCGTTTGTATCTCATTATTTTGATTTATAGTACAAGGCAACAGCTCTTGATTTCTATGCTCTTTTCCACCTGCATTCTTTATTAATCTAACCAAGTTTTTACTCGTAGACTCTTGTGAATCATCTTCATCATCATCTGCTTCTATGCTAAACGCTTCATAACCTACCGTCGCCTTTTGAGTAACTCTATCTGTACCTTTAACACCTTTAGATCGTTCACCTTCTAACATCATATTCCCGCAACTTCTACAAGCTACCAGCTCAAGTAGTGGATGTCCACAGGAACATTTCTTACCAGCAATGGTGTACATTGTCCCTAATGCTTTATTTGGTTTAGCATCTTTATGTTTATCACACGTAGTATTTGTACACGCGTAAACACCACCAATACCTCTCGTAAAAAAATGACCACGTACTGGTAGTAGGTTTGCACCACCTACTTGCTGTTCTGCCAGATTATCAATAACTGAAAGTTGATCTAATCTATTTGTTATGTGTAAATGTTCACCTATTTCACTTTGTGTAATTCCTTTTTTAAGCAAAAATTGCTCTCTTAATAATTTGATATTGTTCTGCGACAATGTTTCAGATAAATGAGGTATGTCCTTATCCGCAATTTGGTCATTAACACGTTTACCGGTGATTACTTCTATTTGATTTACTGAAATACCACATAAGTCCGACATAAACCTCTTCAATGTTTCAGCATTTCCTGTACCTACAGTTGCAGAAGTAATTGCAAATCTTAGATCATTAATATCTACTTCAAAAGCAGAAACTACACGTCTAATAAGTAAAGCCATTTCGGCTGCTTTAGAGCCTGTTAATGTGTGTGCTTCATCTAATAAAATCCATCTTAGTGTACCTTTGGATTTTTCAAGAATAGGCACATCTGCATTACGCACTAGCATATATTCCAGCATCGTAGGATTAGTAAATAAAATTTGTGGAGGCGTTTCTCTAATTTGTTCTCTTGAAACCAGTTCAGGCAAGGCTTTTTTCTTTTTCTCTTTGCTACTTTCTTTGTTAGGTGTGTCTCCTGTTAATAGTGCGTATTTCACACCGTCTAAAGCAGAACACCAAGCGTGCATACGTTTTCTTTGACTTGCAATCAAGGCATTTAATGGATAGAGAAAAATAGCATTAATTCCTTGCTGGTTTTTGCAATTCTGATGAATATCTTGAAGAACAGGAAGCATAAAACACTCCGTTTTCCCAGATCCTGTTCCTGTTGTAACAGCTATTGATTTATTTTTGTTGAGTAACATTCTCCAGCTCTCAAGCTGATGTTTGTAAGGATGTCGATCTTCTGGAAATTGAAAATCTTTGTCTTTAATAGAAGATAATGCGCTAATAAATTCTTCTTGAAAAACAGTTGAAGTCTCACCAAACGTTAATTTATGCTGTTCCCAAGGAAACGTGTTTTGAAAAACAGCATCTGCCATAATAGGTTCTTTAGATAAAAGGAATTTAAAATAATCTTGCATCTCCTTATCTCCAGTTGCCCAAAGTGATAAAATAGCATCGGTTAATCTGTTTTCTGTTTTATAATAAAAGTTTCTGAAATTCATAGTCTTAGCTTCTGGTTAAGGCGTGTAATAAGGTTTTATTGTAAAAGTCCGGTTTGAGATATTGACTGTACTGAATGTTGCGCCTTATGACATCTCGTTTTTCATTACCAGCCCAAATGGGAAATTCTTGTTGTATATCGTTAATAGATTCTGCCGCAGCAATAGGAGATTGAATGAGTAATCTTACTTGATTGTGATCTTCAATTTGAATATTGTAATCCTTAGATATTTTTGGGCTATTGTATGGTAATTCATTTAATACCCTTTTCCCTAATTGCGACCTAAGATTTATTATATGGCTTTGCAAAACAGGTTCCGTTTTTAGGTTAGGATCACTCATAATTCTGAATAAACTTTCAAGTCCATTATTACTCATATAGTTTGAGATAATCTCCAATATCGATGAATAATATTGGTCACCTATTAGCTGACTAATTTCATTGATTGAATTTCCCCAGTGGCTCACTGCAATCCAATGAAAACAAAAACCCAAATCCTTTTCTAATTCAGGTATATCTTTCTGTACATACTCTATTGGATCTACTTGATTAATGCCTAATAATAGAAATGCTTTAGCTGCAACTTCGGAACTGCGAGAAATTGCCCTTAGCTGATCAAAAGTGGAAAATGGTAGTTCGTATTGCGTACAAATTTTAAAATAGCTTATTACCTGTTGCCAGACATCATCGTTAAATTCTGTAATTGAGAGTTCTTTATGAAAATTCTCAATACGCTCCTTACTATCTACAGTTAGAACCTGTTCGCTTGTTTTTACAAAACGTGGCATTAACTGATTGCCTTGCTTTTTTGAAGAAATGATAATGAACTGGTTTGAGATATCTGTATTTGGAATTAAGTAATCACCATCATTTCGCGAAAGCGGAATCATATCTATATCCTTAGCATTACAATTTACTGGTACAGCAAAAAGATCTAAATTATCATTGCTATCATATAAAGCAACTTGCCTAACCAATTCATTAGTAACATCCAGCGTATGACTAAAGCCTGAGATTTCAAACGTCTTTTTATTGGTGCCTTCACTTAATTCAAGGCAAACCGTATTTCTATAATTCATAGCATCTGCTAAGTAAAAAAGTCTTACAATTTCATCTTTGAAAGAAATTACGGGCTGAGTAGATTCTTTTACAACTTTAGTGATTTTTACATCCGTCTTTAGACTATTCTTAATAGTCAGAAAAGTCTCTTTATTATTCGTACTCAAAATACGCATACCATAAAGATTTGCCAGAGATAGTTTTTGATCTTCAGGGATTATTTGACCTTCACTATCAGTAATAATCATACCTTGAAACGGAGATAGTAAATCAAAATATAATTTCTTTTTACCGGAGTTTCCGATAGCGCCCTTTATGGTCGTTGGTATTTTTGAGTATTCAGTATTTAGTTTTAATGAATAATAATTATTGGATTCTGTGATTTCTACAAGACTTGATTCATTGAGTTTACAGGTAAAATAATCTAGGTTTTCAAATACAATTGATGCTGAGTGAATAGATTGCTCTGTAAATCTCGCTTTGAGATTGCCAATGTTGAAAAATGTATCATAGGCTACAAGGTCACCTTTTACAATCCTTATATCGAAGCAACCTGTTTTGATATACTTAAGGCTTGTAATATCATCCCAAGAATCTTTCGACTTATGTTTACGCAAATACACTTTGAAACGATTTCTTGAGATATCGTATCCATTTTCGTCAAAAACCAAGACTTTAGGAACTGTTTTAACGACAGGTAAGTTTGCCTTTAACATCCAGTTGGGTTTTTGTGTCTGAATTAACCAGTCAAAAGATTCTACATCAGTAAGAAAAACTCGTTCATAATTCAGTTCTTTAGATTGTACTTTAATTTCACCCTCAAAAGGCATCCATTGTAATGAATTTGAATATAATGTAACTTGGGAACAAGGAAGGTCTGACTTCCATCTGTTGGGAATCAAAACTGCTGCTTCTTTACTAGGTACCGAGTTGCCTTTTACTAATCGCCATTCGTTATCATTGAATCTACTCCATAGGCTTGGCTCTTCAAGATTAGGAATGATTTGCACAAAATCAGACACCTCTATTTTTTCATCATTACAGATGACATAAGTATAAGGGAACCCATCGGAAATGTTCCATTCTCTATTTTGCTGATTATACCAGTCCGTCTTATAACTATTGTTATTCATTCTACGGAATACACAGATTAAATTGTCATCCATATAGAATTGATATTCTTTTTCAGCAATCGAAAAGCCTAAAATGTCTTGTAATGTTTCTTGAGTGTAAGTGTTAGCCAGTCCCAATCTTAAAGTAATTTTACATTTATCATCATCAAAACGTAGTAGCCAATAGTTTTTAGGTTTTGACTGTCTCACCTTTTTTGATATTGATGCGCTCTTAACTTTCAAAGAGCTTGAAATTTCCTTTAAGGTATCTTCAGATTCTAGCAACTTGTCAAATTCACCATCATTATTAAGAATAGATTTAACTATCTCAAGACAATTCTCATAGACCATATCATTCTGACTTGATTTAGGTAGTAGGTCTATGATATGTGATTTAAACATAAAGTCTTCTATAGATGAAGGTTGTTCTACTAAAACTGCTTCTAAGAAATCTTTATATTTTCCTTGATTATCTGAAATATGCTTGAGCGGAAGTCCTCCTTGTAAGAGAAGTGTTTTAAATCGAAGAGTGTTTTGTTTTTTAATCCACTTTATCCCTAGTATTTGAGCTCCTTCAATTGCAAGTTTATAAAATGACTGTTCAGTAAAGTTATACTGCGCATTACCTCCAACAGAATTAAAAACTTCCTGCTTACTTGGTATGCCTCCATTGTAGTTCTTTTTCCACCAAAATGCATAATAGAGTGTTACATCTCTTGGGTCTATGTTTAAGGGTGTGGAAAATTGTAAACACTTTTTTAATTCATTAGATTCCTCTTCATTTAGAAAATACTTCCACAAGGATCTGTTATCGTGTTTTTGAAGGTTACGTTTTTTTAGTAAGGAAGAGAGAAAATTCATTGATTAGTTGTTAATTATGTGCCGTCAATTTTAATAATTCAAAATAAAACAATAGGTATGCAACTTATTTGCATAGCTAAGCGGTGTAATATTTTAGCATTTCTTGAGCTTGATTTTTTAGCTCGTTTTTAACAAAATCAGGTTCTAAGACTTCAACATCTTTTCCAAAGGACAAAAGTGTTTGATATAGTTCCTTGTTAGGAATCACTTTTATAATTCTGGTCAAACCGTTAGGATCTGAACGGTCTGTTTTCTGAGTTGCGCCGTGTATTGGTTTTGTATCGACGTATTTTATTCTGCTTTCGCGAAAGCGTAACTTAATAAGTACTGTATCTTCTTTGTTTTTTGAAACTCCAATAATATCATCGAAGTAATCGCCCCAATCAATAGTATCCTGTTTAATTGTTTGAGTAGTTTCTGTGAACGATATAATCCTGTCCAATGCAAGATTTGTAATACCAGTGTAAGTATCTTCTTTTTGATACCCAAAGAGAAACCATCTATTATTGTATTGTTTTAAGTGGTATGGATGTATGGTTCTTATGTGACTTTTTTCTTCTTTAAAAGACCTGTATTCTATGTTTAAAACTTTCTTTCTGAGTAACTGGTTGTATAACTTTCCAACCATAGACTGCCCAGTATAATCTCTATTACTTTGATAACTAATGAGACTATTATAATCTTCGTGCGCTAGCTTGAAAGAACTTTCTATTCTAGGAAAAAGTTCGTCAAGCCAATTAAAATCAGCTCTATTTCTATATCTGGACAATATTGCAAGGGTTTCTTCTAGCTGCTCCTTATCTGATTTGCTTAATAATTGATTTCCTAATGAATAATTGGGAGTAACATATCGAAATGCTTTTTTCTTCCCGTCATAAATCCCTTTTACAAACACTTCTAAATCATCTATATCATTAGACATACTTAGGTTGTCTTCAATACGCTCCTTTATATATTTGATATCATTTTGGATTGTTTTTCTGGCTACAGGAAATCCCATTTTCTCCTCTAAAACGTTTCCTAGTTTTTCAAGAGTATATAGACCAGAGCTGTATGAAAAACATTCATCTAGAATTGTTATTCTTTTTTGAAAATTTTTAGTGTTTGGCATTTGCTTTGACTTTATTTTTTAATTATTTCAAAAGGTCTTTAGGATCTACATCGAGAATTTTAGCAATTTTGTACAATATTTCTAAACTAGGTTGCGCTCGGTTTTGAACATATCCATTTACAGTATTAAAACTTTTACCAAGCCTATCAGCAAGCCACACTTGTTTAATTCCTTTTTCTTCTAAAACTTTTTTTATTCGATTCATTTCAAAGGGATTTGATTCCTAAAGATAGAAATACAGTGTATAAACACACTATAAAACGTTATGTTTTTTAGACATTCACTCGCAGGCCAATGATACCATAGAAAGTAGCAAAACTTTTGTACTCAAACTCATTTGCTACTCCTTAAGGAACCTCGTTTCCTTTTTACTAAAACTCTTTAAGCTTTTTGTATGAATTAGATCTGATAGCTAAAAGCGATATTTGCAGCTCGCATCCCTATGAAACTATGGGAAGCAGCAAAACTTTTGCACACAAATTGATTTCCTACTCCTTAAGGAACCTTGTTTTCTATTCACTAAAAATTTTGAGGTTTTTAAATGGGAAGTACATCAGATACCTTAGAGCGACATTGGCAGTTCGCATCTCTATAAAACAATGGGAAGCAGCAAAACTTTTGGACTAAAACTCATTTGCTACTCCTTAAGGAAGCTCGTTTTCTTTTAACCAAAACTCTTGAGGTTTTTTAATATGAATTAGATCGGATATCTGAAAGCGATACTAGCAGCTCGTATCCCATAAAACTATAGGAAGTAGCAAAACTTTTGTGTTCAAATTCATTTGCTACTTCTTAAGGAAGCTCGTTTTCTTTTTACTAAAACTCTCAAGGTTTTCAATTTGGATTAGATCTGATACTTGAAAACGATGACAACAGCGCGAATCCCTATAAAAATATGGGAAGTAGCAAAACTTTTGTACCCAAGTTCGTTTGCTACTCCTTAAGGAAGCTCGTTTTCTTTCTACTAAAACTCTTAAGGTTTTTTAATGTGTATTAGATTGGATATCTAAAAGTGAGATTAGTAGCTTGCATCCCCATAAAAATATGAGAAGTAGCAAAACTTTTGTACTCAAACTCATTTGCCACTCCTTAAGGAACCTCGTTTTCTTTTTACTAAAACTCGGGAGGTTTTTAAATAGGAATTAGATCTGAGACTTGAAAGCGATATTAGCAGCTCGCATACCTATAAAACTGCGCGAAGTAGTAAAACTTTGGTACTCAAATTCGTTTGCTACTCCTTAAGGAAGTTCGTTTTCTTTTCACCAAAACTCTTTAGGTTTTTTAATATGAATTAGATCTCATACCTAAGGTGATATTAGCAGCTCGTGTCCCTATAAAACTATGGGAAACAGCAAAAATTTTGCACTCAAATTCGTTTTCTACTTCCTATAGGAACCTAGTTTTCTATTTGAACTTCAAAGTATTATCAAAAATTGGCTCCGAAGCCATAAGTTATATGACAAATTGAAAACCTTTTTAGAGGTTGTATTTACAACTCGCATCTATCATAGTAAAACAGCACAAGATGTTTTTCAATCAATGCAAGTAACTTTTTCTAATCGATAGCTGCATTGGCTGCTGAGCATTATCATTTACACAAACATCATAAGTAGTGTCATTAAACAATTGAGCTAAAAACAACTACAAATTTTGAAGAATCCTAGTATTTACAATACTTCGGAATTTATCCCCTACATAAATTCAGCAACCGATTTATAAAATAAACTTAGTAAATCTGGTTTATCTAAAGCCTTAACGGTTTTCTCACAACTCAAAAACATTGCAAGTCGTGGTTTTTGCAAAGCAGTATCTAACTTTTCGTTATTCTTAAATTTTAAAATAGCAACTTGTAAGGCCAGTTGCTCTTGAGACTTTTTATTTTGTCTTAAAGTTTTTTGATACCATCTTTTTGTTCCGGTAAAACCAGATGGATTTTTAGGGTCAAAAAAGCGATTAGGTAATTGAACAAATCTGCTGGAATCTTTATCTAAATATTTTCTAACAATATTGATACGTTCTAAATATACCTGATGTACTAATTCTAAATTTTCATCAGAAACTGGCTCATACCATTTTAAAAGTAATCGCTTTGCTGTTTTTATTTGGCCATTCGTAAGCGGAGTTGCCGTGTAGAGTTCTTTAAAAGCATACTGCCATAGTTTATCTGCATAGCTATTTAGGGAAACGGAACGAGCCACATTAGACTCCAAAATTTCGGCACCAGTTTGCTCTGTGACTCGAGTGTTCCGTGCTGTTTCCCCTGCATTTTTATATTTTTTTGGGGCTATTTCCCCTGTGTATCTTGTAAAACTGTTTCCAGTAGCGTTGCGTGACTTTGAAGATAAAGTGAGTGGTAATGAGCTCGTATCTGTCTTCCACTTATCAACCGCTATTATTATATTATTTATGTAACCATTGTTACTAGTATCTCTATGAGGACAAGTTGTCGTTTTATTTTTAGCAATTACCTGATTATCAATAGCAACCTTATTTGACTTATTTCTGTCCGGATTTAGGTTTTCAACAGGTTTAGCTTTGGTTATACACAGTATCTCGGTCAAAATGAGAATATCATAACTCGCTCTAGAACCACGCCACTTTTTATGAGTAATTATTCCTGCCCGTTGCAATCTCTTAATATGTCTTTGTATCGTTCGACCGCTAGTGTTACTTATCGTTGCTAGATGTTTATTATTGGTCCGTAATGGTGGTAACGGCATCAGTGGATTGTACTTGATTTTTAAAAGTTCTAGACCATAGATTCGTATTAAATCTTTGGCGGTAGAAATAGTGGATTGCTTCAGCTTTTCGGCTACGCTTGTGCACTGCGCATTATAATTTTTAATGTATGTATCTAAAGCCTTGAGCGATTCAGAGTAAGGAATAATGGACATTCAATCCTATGATGATAAAACCTCAGTTATTTTCTGTCAGCCTTAGGGTATGAGAAGTTTGCTTTAATTGCAATTTTCAAACGTCAATAAGATGGTAAAACTACATTTTAAAATCGGCAATGACAACCATAATCACCTATTAAACAAATTGTTAAACATCAGTCAATAAAATATAAATTTAATGTAAACATATAGTAAACCTACTGTAAAAAATAAGTAGATACTTTTACAATTGATCAATAATATGATTATTATGTATTATAATAAATACATAATTGTATATTTGAGCAACTATAATAGCCAATGAAAAACAATCCTTCTGAAATAAATATTAAAGAACTCCTTCAAGAAGAAGCTTATACGGGCAAGTTCATTGTCGGTTTGCGACGCGCTTTATTATCACAATGGCAGCGCGATGGTTTTATAAGAGACCGCCGTGATAACCACGAGACTTGGGCGCGATTCAGTTTGTTGGAGATTTTGTGGTTGGAAATCATTCAGGAATTGAGAGCATTTGGTTTAAAAAGTGAAGCAATACAAACGGTTGGCGAGTACGCTTTCGCGAAAGCGGAACAAAAATTATTAAATGCCACCACAGAAATTTTATCAGAAGATACCAGCTATGTACTTAAGGTGCAGAAAAATGGTGTCTCTAATATTAAAAAACCAGTAGATGCTAATCAGATTTTTCAAGAACAAAAACCAGAAAATCATATTATCATCTACTTAAACGATATGGTCAACCGTAGCATTAGATGGTTGTTCAATCAGCCAAATACTGAATGGTCGCAAGGCTTGACGAGAGATGAAGTACAAGCGGTTTTGATATTAACGAATCAAAAATATGATTCCTTTAAATGCAAAGGGAAATCAGATATAGAAATTAATGAAAACGCAGCTCAGGTTGCAGAATTAATACAGCATCGAGACTATAGACGTCTTGAAATTATACTTGATGATAAAAGTATTTTTAGCGTGGCACGTAAAACGAAAGCTAGTTAAACGCTGGCGATTTTACAGTTAACATAAAGGACTCTATAAAAGAGCCGAATGTTTATCGCTTAACAATGTCATTTAAAGATAGTGAGAGTAAACAATTACAATTAGAAAAAACAAAGATGACTGCCGCTCGTCTGAAAACGTTTAAAGGATTTGAGCATTATAACGACTCGCAGGCAACATCTACTTTAAGAATTATGGAAGAGTTTGCAAACCTATTATGCAACCACATCCAAAATAGAAATTAAAATGAAAGACTTAGCCATATTTGAGAAATTTGCCAAAACAGGTAAGGGACAAAAATTACGAACTGATGGAAAAGCAGTTATTTACACACGCGTTTCTACAAAGGAACAAGCAGAAAATAATGCAAGTCTTGAAACTCAACTGAAATATTGTAAACAGCTAGCTGATAAGAAAGGTCTTGAAGTTATTGAGTATTTTGGTGGAACCTATGAGTCGGCTAAAAGTGATGAGCGCAAGGAATTTCAAAAGATGCTTAACTATGTCAAGCGAAGAAGCAACGTAGGATATATTATAGTTTACTCTTATGATAGGTTTTCAAGAACTGGAGCAAATGGCGCTTACATAAGTGACCAACTTAAAAAGCAAGGAATAGTCACCATATCGGCTACTCAAGAGGTAGACACCTCTACAAGTGCAGGTTCCTTCCAGCAAAACCTTTATTATATGTTTTCTCAGTTTGATAACGAATTAAGAAGAGATAAGTCTGTTTCTGGAATGCAAGAGAAACTTCGCAAGGGACATTGGACAGGCGCGTATCCATTTGGTTATACTAATGCTAATCCAGGAAAAGGAAAAACACCCAACTTTGTTATTACTAAAGAAGGAAAGCTTCTGAAACAAGCATTCTTATGGAAAGCAAATAGCAATATGTCTCACGTGGATATTGCTAAAAAACTACAGAAAAAAGGTCTTAACATAAACGATAAGCGATTGAGTGATTTGTTTAGAAATCCGTTTTATTGTGGCCTCATAGTAAACAGTCTTATTCCAGGAGAAATTATCGAAGGATTGCATCCATCATTAATCAGTAGAGAAGTATTTCTCAAGATTCACAACTTACTCAATGCTGGAGCCGAAACTAGAAAATATTCCTTTGATGATGAAAACCTACCTCTAAAAACCTTTCTTAAATCCACAGTTTGCGGAACACCTTACACAGGTTTTGTAGTCAAGAAAAAAGGATTGTACTACTATAAGAACAGACGTAAAGGAAGCAAGGAGAATAGAAGTGCCAAAAAGCTACATCAAGAGTTTTTAGAGCTATTAAAAACTTATACTTTAAAAAATGAAAAATTCATCGCTCCATTAAAAGAAATGCTTCATTATACGTTTGTAAGTATGAACAAAGAAGCCATAGAAGATTCTGAAAGACTTACGAAAGAAGTGATTGCTATCGAATTAAAGCTGGATCGTATAGAAGAGCGATATGTTTTTGAAGAGATCAATAAGTCGCAATACGATAAATTTAGAACCAAGCTACTCACTGAAGTCAACGAAAAGAAGAAAAATTTAACTCATAATACTTTTGATAGTTCAAACCTCAAAAAAGCGATTGACCGAGCTTTAAAATATGCGCTCAATCTACCATTATTGTGGAGTTCCGGAGATATTGAAACCAAAAGAAAACTTCAATATATGGTCTTTCCAGACGGTTTAGGGTATGACTTCAAAAACAAGAGAGTTCAAACTTTTAGAGTGAACTCTATTTTTGCTCAAATCGCTTGTTTATCAGATAAGTTAGGATCAAATAAAAAAGGGAACTTTCAAAATAAAATTGAAAATTCCCTTTCAGTGACCTCGAGAGGATTCGAACCTCCAACCCTCAGAGCCGAAATCTGATATTCTATCCAGTTGAACTACGAGGCCCAACTTGTATTTAAGATAACTTAGCCTTTACAATTGTAGATATCGTTTTACCGTCGGCTTTTCCAGCTAACTGACCGCTAACCATTCCCATGACTTTACCCATGTCCTTCATACCTTCTGCTCCTGTTTTTGCTATAACGTCATCAACAACTTTAGCGACTTCTTCATCACTCATAGCTTCTGGTAAAAATTGAGAGATTACTTCTGCTTCTGCCAACTCTGGAGCTGCTAAATCCTCTCGTCCTTGTTCTAAAAATATAGCTGCACTGTCCTTACGTTGTTTAACTTGCTTTTGTAAAATTTTAAGCTCTTGCTCTTCTGTTAATTCTTCTTTTGCACCACTTTCTGTCTGAGCTAATAATATAGCTGACTTAACTGCTCTTAAAGCTGTTAAGGCAACTGTATTTTTACTTTTCATTGCCTCTTTTAGGGCTGTCATTATATCTGTAGATAGACTCATTGTATGTATTATTTAATATTTATTACGAAGATAGTTAAAAGTATTTATTTAAGTAAGCTAACTGCAAGTGATGACCTGATTATAGCTTACAAAAAACCCGAAAAGTTTGAGGGAACTTTCCGGGTCAAAAAAATGGATTAATCTAATTGATTATTAATCTACATTATCGTGTAAAAAAGAATTATTGCTTCTTAATTGTATGTCGTCATTTTCATCCACACCTAAAGATGTTCTTGAAATATTATTATCTGACGAGTGTTGTCTGTCTTCTAGCTCTAAACCTTGACGTTTATATGCTGGAATCTTTTCTATATCTTCAATTTTTGAGCTATTGAATTTATGATTAAAATTTTTCATTTTCTTTCTGCGCTCATCTGCTCTACTTTTTAGTAACTCAGAAATTGGAGTATTCATTGGATCAACCTCAGCATCAATATCCACTTCTAATTCTTGAGCTTCAATTTGTTTTTTCTCAAAAACCACTTCTTTATCAACCTCAACTTTAGCTTCTGATACTTTAGTTGTATTAGTTTCTACCTCATCGTAGTCGTCTAAAGCATATCTAATTTCTCCTGACTGCGAGTTTTCTGTTACTGGAACAACTTCTACAAAATCATTAACTTCTAAGTTGCTGATTTCATCTGTTAAATTCATAATAACAGGTTTTTCTTCTTCCACAACAGGCTCTACTTCTGGCTCTGATAATGGCATATCAAAACTTAAGGTAATTTGTTGTTTCTTTTCAGTCTCTTCAATATGATTAACCTGATCTACTGAAGCACTTGAAGAAGTGATATTAAACTCTTCTGTCTCGTCTATTAAGGCATTAACTTGTGTGTAGTTAACATCTATATTTTTTATTGACTGAGTGGTTTGAACTAAATCTTGATCGTTAAGTGTTGTACTTTTTTGCTTGTTTACTTGCGCGATTTCAAAAGCTGATAATTGGTCATCCGTATCTTCTTCTAAATCTAATGTATGTACAACTGCTTTAGGTGTTTCTTTCTTTTCTTCTAATTCAATACTTGGTAAGATTATCGCAGGCTCTTTTTCTTTTTTGTTTAAATCCTGCTCCATATTTTGGTCATCTTCCAATGCATGGATTACCTTTTTAGTTTCGGTATTAGAAATTTCATTTTGTTGTTCAACATCAAAACCAGTTGCGATAATTGTTACTGAAATTGACTCTTCTAAATTGTCATCTTCACCAACTCCCATTATAATATTTGCACCATGACCAGCTTCATTTTGAATATGATCATTGATTTCTCCAATTTCATCAATAGTAATTTCTTGAGCACCAGAAACGATTAGCAACAATACGTTTTTGGCTCCAGTAATTTTATTATCATTTAATAATGGTGAATCTAATGCTTTAGAAATCGCTTCGTGCGCACGATTTTGACCTGATGCAGAAGCAGATCCCATAATAGCAGTTCCGCTATTACTAAGTACTGTTTTAGCATCACGTAAATCGATGTTTTGTGTGTAGTGATGTGTAATTACCTCTGCAATACCACGTGCTGCAGTAGATAAGACTTCGTCTGCTTTAGAAAAACCAGCTTTAAATCCTAGGTTACCATATACTTCACGTAGTTTGTTGTTATTAATCACAACTAAACTATCTACTTCTTTACGTAATTTTTCAATTCCTTCTTGGGCTTGAGCATTACGCATTTTACCTTCAAATTGAAAAGGCATTGTTACAATACCAACGGTTAAGATATCTAAATCTTTAGCCATTTTTGCTATGATTGGAGCTGCACCTGTACCAGTACCTCCACCCATTCCGGCTGTAATAAATATCATTTTTGTGTTAGTATCTAACATGCGTTGTAAATCGTCAAAACTCTCTACAGCTGATTGCTCTCCTACGTCTGGATTTGCTCCTGCACCTAATCCTTCTGTTAAGTTTAAACCTAATTGGATTTTGTTTGGAACACCACTGTTTTGAAGTGCTTGTGCATCTGTATTACAAATGACAAAATCTACACCTTTTATTCCTTGAAGAAACATGTGGTTTATGGCATTACTACCTCCTCCACCTACACCAATGACCTTAATGACATTAGATTGGTTTTTTGGTAAGTCAAATGCTATGTTTTCGAATTCGTTGTTGCTGCTCATAAATTCTATTTTACTGGATCAATTATTATTTTTTAGCGATACATACATCGCTTAGTATTCTTATGTATTTATTATTCTGCGTTATCCAAAAAGTCTTTTACTCTTTCTGTTAACGTATCTAAAAACGACTTGCGTTGTTTTTTAGGTGGTTCAATTTTTTCTACTTCTGGCACTTCTTCGTTTGCAATTTCTTGTGCTTGAATTTCTTCTTCAATCACTGCTTCTGCTTTTTTGCGGTCTTGACGTTTTAATCCGTCCATAACTAATCCTACTGCTGTTGCAAATAAAGGACTGGTTATTGCGTCATCACTATCTCCTGCAAGATGCTCGTTTGGATAGCCTATTCTGGTATCCATACCTGTTATATATTCTACCAGTTGCTTTAAATGTTTTAACTGGCTTCCTCCACCTGTTAAAACGATTCCTGCGATTAGTTTCTTTTTTTGTTCTTCGTGACCGTAATTTTTGATCTCAACGTACACTTGCTCAATAATCTCTACAACTCTTGCATGGATTATTTTAGATAAGTTTTTTAAAGTTATCTCTTTAGGATCACGTCCTCTTAATCCTGGAATTGAGACAATTTCATTGTCTTTATTTTCTCCTGGCCAAGTACTACCAAATTTTATTTTTAAAAGTTCGGCTTGTTTTTCAATAATAGAACAACCTTCTTTTATATCCTCTGTTATTACATTTCCTCCAAAAGGAATAACTGCTGTATGACGTATGATTCCGTCTCTAAAAATAGCTAAGTCTGTTGTACCACCTCCTATATCGATTAATGCTACTCCTGCTTCTTTTTCTTCTTGACTTAATACTGCATTGGCACTAGCTAGAGGCTCTAAAGTAATTCCTTCTAATGCTAATCCAGCACTTTGCACGCATCGTCCAATGTTTCGGATAGAAGATACTTGACCTACAACAACATGAAAGTTGGCCTCTAAACGACCTCCATACATACCGATAGGCTCTTTAATTTCGGCTTGACCGTCAATTTTATATTCTTGAGGTAACACATGGATAATTTCTTCTCCTGGTAGCATTACCAATTTGTGTACTTGATTGATTAAACGCTCTATATCCTCCTCGTCAATAACAGTCTCGCTGTTTGGTCTAGTGATATAATCGCTATGTTGTAAACTTCTAATATGTTGTCCTGCAATACCTACTGTAACACCTTCAATTTTTGTTGCTGCTGCAGCTTCTGCCTCGTTAATGGCTAACTGTATAGATTGTATGGTTTGTGTTATGTTATTTACTACACCACGATGCACACCCAAGCTTTTAGACTTACCTATGCCTAAAATTTCGACTTTACCATATTCGTTTTTACGACCAATCATAGCCACAATTTTTGTGGTTCCTATGTCTAATCCTACTGCAATGTTTTGTTCCATAACTTATGCTTTTGTGCATACAACTTGATTACCAAATTGTAAGTTTACTATACTGTAATTATCTAAAGCTTTATCTTTTGTAGCCTTTAAGTAAAAAGCCTTTAGATTATTAATTTTTTTGTCCAATTGTTCTAAACTGCCTAATTTGACTACAAAATTACACTGTCTTAACTTAAGATTAATTGTACTGTTTTTATTTTGATGAATTTGCACCACATGCGTCTTCAAAAACGTGTCTTCCTGAATTTTTGTTGCTATGGTATAAACCTTTTCTAAATCTTTTTTATTGACAAAACCAGTTACCATTGGTACACGCTCTGTGTAGTTATTTGATAGTGGCATGTAGCCACCATTGCTATCTACATAAAAAGATGCGTCTGTTACCACTCTGGCAATAGGCGTTTTTTGTTTTACTTTGGCTGTTAACTTACCTGTCACGCTAACGTAAACATCTGCAAACTCGACAATTGGATTTGCATTTAGGGTTGTCTCTAACAAATTCAAATCTAAAATTTCTTTGGACTTGTTGGTTACACTTTGTTGATTTTGTATTAACAACTTACTAACATCTTCATGCGTGATAAATAGGTTTTTATTTCCTATAAATTCTATGTTAGGTTTTGACACTAATCTTTTACCACTTCTTGCTGAAGAGAAGGCATACAAAAATACTACTAAACCTAGTAGTAATCCCATTTTTATATAGCTCCAATTAGCTTTCATTTAATAATTCTTTTTTAATTTTTGATACTTCTGCACCAATATCTCCTGCTCCAATGGTCAACACTATTCTAGCATTACTTGCTTTAATATGCTGAATCATTGTTTGTTTAGTAACTATTTTTTTGTTTTTATTGTCAATCATACCTAATAACCAGTCCGACGTTACGCCTTCTATTGGTAATTCTCTTGCTGGATAGATATCTAAAAGCAAGATTTGATCAAACTGCGCTAAACTTTTTGCAAAGTCTTGCGCAAAATCTTTAGTTCTTGAAAAAAGATGAGGCTGAAACACTGCAACAACCTTATCATTTGGATACATCTCTCTGACTGCTTGATGTACAGCATTTATCTCTTCTGGATGATGCGCATAGTCATCTATAAAAACGATGTCATCTGTCTTAATTTGATATGTAAATCTGCGCTTAACCCCTTTATAAGATGCTAATGCTTTTATAAGTTGGTCATGAGGCAATCCATACTCTAATGACATTGCTAAAGCAACTAAAGCATTTGACAAATTATGTCTACCAGGTAGATTAAATTTAAATTGCTTTAGTACCGTTTTTGGCGTTTTAACATCAAAAATATAAGTACCATCTTTAATGGTTATATTTTGTGCAGAATAGTCTGCGTTGTCTTCAATACCGTAGGTAATTCCATTTAATGGCAATCCGTTTTTAACAAACAATTTACCGTTAGGTTTTAGCTTTTTAGTGAAATCTTCAAACGTTTTTATTAACTCTGAAGCGTCACCATATATATCTAAATGATCTGCATCCATGGATGTAATACATGCCATATCTGGACTTAAAGTAAGGAAGGATCTATCAAACTCATCTGCTTCTACAACGCTTACTTTATCACCATTTAATATAAGATTAGAATTATAATTCTCACTTATACCACCTAAAAATGCAGTTAACTTTACGTCACACTCATTAAGTAAATGCCCTAATATACTTGTTGTAGTTGTTTTACCGTGTGTACCAGCAACTGCTAAACAAAACGAATGCTGTGTAATTAAACCTAAAACCTCAGATCGCTTAAGCACTTTAAATGTATTATCTAAAAAATAATTTAATTGCGTATGGTTTTTAGGCACTGCAGGCGTATAAACTATTAAAGTTGTTTCTGGATTTAAATAATGAGATTCTAAATCACTAATATCGTCTTTAAAAGTTACTGAAATACCTAAAGCAACTAAACTATCTGTAATATCTGTTTTTGTCTTATCATAACCACCAACCTGTTTACCATTAGCATTAAAATAACGCGCAATAGCAGACATACCAATACCTCCAATACCGATAAAATAGATGTTATGTATGTTATTTAAGTTCATTATTTATTTAATAGTTTTTCAACTTCGTCAGCTATATCCTTAGTTGCATTTACTAATGCTAATTTTTTAATATTTTGACTTAACTCTTCTTGTTTTTCTTTAGAAGCTACTAGTTGTCCAAATTTATTTTTAAAGTCAACTTTTAAATCTTCTTGAGCGATTAATAGTGCTGCGTTTTCTTTAACTATGGCATTTGCATTTTTAGTCTGATGGTCTTCTGCAACGTATGGAGAAGGTACAAATACAACCGGTTTACCAACAATACACAACTCGCTTACCGATCCTGCTCCTGCACGTGATATTATAAAATCTGCTGCAGCATATGCATAATCCATTTTATTAATAAACTCATGGACTTGTACATGTTTTGTGTTACCATATAACTTATACGTTTGATAATACAACTTACCACATTGCCATATTACTTGGACGTTTAGTGTTTGTAAAAAATCAAGCTCATCAACCATCAACTCGTTAATTGCTTTTGCACCTAAGCTTCCGCCTAAAACTAATAAGGTTTGCTTACCTTCAATTAAATTAAAATACTTAATTGCTTCTGCTCTTTTAGAAGAAATATCCAATAAATCTTGTCTAACAGGATTACCCGTTTTGATAATCTTTTCTGAAGGAAAAAATCGCTCTAAACCATTATAAGCAACGCATACTTTGGCTACTTTTTTAGACAGTAATTTGTTAGTTATTCCTGGATAAGAATTTTGTTCTTGAATTAAGCTTGGAATTCCTTTTAAAGCAGCAACATGTAATAATGGACCACTAGCAAAACCACCTGTACCAATAGCTACATCTGGCTTAAATTGATTGATTATTTTTTTTGCATTCCATAAACTACTAATTAGTTTAAATGGAAACATCATATTTTTAAGCGTTAATTGACGCTGAATTCCTGTAATCCATAATCCTTTAATTTGGTAGCCAGCTTGTGGTACCTTTTCCATTTCCATTCTATCCTTTGCACCAACAAATAAAAATTCCGATTCCGGAAAGCGCAACTTCAGCTCGTTAGCAATTGCAATTGCAGGATAGATATGGCCTCCTGTGCCTCCACCTGATAAAATTATCTTATATGCTTTATTTGTATTACTCACTTTACTTTTTAAACTACGTATTGAAAATAGATTTAGCCTATATTTTTTTAAAAATTAATCTTCTAATGTTTCTGATAAGATATCTAACGGATTTGTGTCATCAGAATCTTTTTCTTTTTTTATAATTTCTTCTCGTTTTGCACTTACACTTAAAATTATTCCAATTGCCAAACACGTCATCCATATACTTGTTCCTCCACTACTAACCAATGGTAATGTTTGCCCTGTTACAGGAAACAACTCAACAGCTACAGCCATATTAATCATAGCCTGAAAAATGATAGGCAAACCAACACCTAGTACTAATAATTTTCCAAAAACGGTATCTGCTTTTTGTGCAACAATTATAATTCTAAATAATAACCACATGTATAAAATCATTAATGCCAATCCACCAATTAAACCATACTCTTCAACAATAATGGCGTAAATAAAATCGGAAGAGGATTGAGGTAAAAAGTTTTTTTGAATACTTTTTCCTGAACCAACACCTACTATACCTCCTGAGGCTATTGCAATTTTAGCTTTTTCTATTTGATAGTCTTCTTCTGAATCTTCACCATTAAAAAAACTGTCAATCCTACTCATCCATGTATCAACACGATTTGGCATTGCGTCTGGAAATGCTTTAGCCACCAATATAAACATGGTTAATCCAACGATGCCTGCAAAACCCATTGCTATTAAATATCTAAGAGGATAACCTCCTAAAAATAACAAAGCACTAGTCATTACAAATATGATTGCTGTAGTGGAAAAATTTGACGGTAATATTAATGCCAAAATTATAAAAATTGGAATCCATAAAGGCAAAACAGACTCTTTAAAAGTTATCGTTTTGTCTTTAATTTTAGACAAGTACCTAGCAATGTACACCATTAAAACAACAGCTGCCAACGTTGATGTTTGAAATGACATATTTACAAACGGAATCCTTATCCAACGACTAGCATTGGCACCATCAATAGTTGTACCTTGAAGAATTGTTAAAATTAACAACACAAATACAATAGGCATCATAACCATTGACAATCCCCTAAAATAACGATAAGGGATTTTATGCACTCCGTACATAATTGAAAAACCTAAAAACAAGTGCATTAAATGTTTAATAAAAAAACCAAAGGTATTACCATCTCCACCAATATATGCCAAATTACTTGCAGCACTATATACTGGTAAAAACGAAAATATAGCTAATAGCGCAGAAATTGCCCATATTAACTTATCGCCTTTTATATTATTTATTATTGTGTTTTGCATTTACTTTTTAGAACTAACTATATATTAAACCGTTTGATATCACATTAAAGGTTTCTTACAGCATCTTTAAACTGTCTACCTCTATCTTCATAATTTTCAAATAAATCAAAGCTTGCACATGCAGGAGACAACAACACACTATCTCCAGCCTCTGCCAACTTATAAGCTATTTTAACAGCTTCACTCATAAACTGTGTTTCAACAATAACATCAACCATTTTACCAAAGCTTGCCAACAGCTTTTCGTTATCAACACCCAAACAAATGATAGCCTTTACTTTTTCATTAATAAAAGGATATAATTCTTGATAATTATTACCCTTATCCACACCTCCAACAATCCAAACTGTAGGCGATTCCATACTATCCAAAGCAAAGTAAGTCGCGTTTACGTTTGTAGCCTTAGAGTCGTTTATGTACTGCACTTTATTGATTTTAAGTACATTTTCTAAACGATGCTCCACACCTTGAAAATTTTCTAAACTTTCGCGTATTGTTTGTTTTCTAATTTGTAATAAATGCGCTACTGTTGAAGCAGCCATAGCATTTTTAGTATTGTGTTTTCCTTCTAGAGCGATATTTTTTGTTGGCATAATTATCTGATTATTATCAATTGTTATTATAATGTTGTCTTGATCCAAATACGCACCATTTTCTATTGTTTTAGTTAACGAAAACGGTAATAATGTAGCTTGAATGTTATTGTTATTTATATACTGCAAAATCACCTCATCATCTGCATCATATATTAAGTAATCTTCTTTTGTTTGATTTTGGGTAATCTTAAATTTTGAAGCGATATAATTTTCAAACTTATAATCATATCTATCCAAATGATCTGGAACTATATTGGTAATTACTGCAATATTTGGCTTAAAATTGATGCAACCATCTAATTGAAAACTACTAATCTCTAAAACATAATTTTTGTAATTATGTTCCAAAACTTGTTTTGCAAAACTATCTCCAATATTACCTGCCAACCCAACGTCCAACTCTTGTTTTAACACATGATGTGCTAACATAGCTGTTGTTGTTTTACCATTACTACCTGTTATAGCAACAATGGTTGCGTTGGTAAATTGAGTTGCAAACTCGATTTCTGAAATTACAGGCACTCCCTTATTAATAAGTGCTTTAACTATTGCCACTTTTTCAGGAATTCCTGGGCTTTTCATAACAAGATCAGCTTCTAAAATTTTATTATCAGAATGCTGCTCTTCCTCCCATTCAATCTCATTATGTATAAGAACTTGCTTGTACTTTTCTTTTATTTTTCCTTTATCAGAAACAAATACTGCGTAGTCATTTGCCTTTCCTAAAAGCGCTGTACCAACACCACTTTCTCCTCCTCCTAATATGACTAGTTTTTGTTTTTTCATTTATATTTTAACGTATAGACTTTATTAATTTAAGTCTTAGCTTTTATCTTAACTTTAATGTTACTATCGACAGTATTGCAAGAAAAATTCCAACAATCCAAAAGCGAGTTACTATTTTACTTTCGTGATAGCCCTTTTTTTGATAGTGATGATGCAAAGGAGACATTAAAAATATGCGTCGTCCTTCTCCATATTTTTTACGTGTAAATTTGAAATAACTAACTTGTAAAATTACAGACAAAGATTCAGCAAAAAAGATTCCGCATAACACAGGAATCAACAACTCTTTTCTTACTGCTATTGCTATTACAGCGATAACACCACCTATTGTCAAACTACCTGTGTCTCCCATAAATACTTGAGCAGGATATGTATTGTACCATAAAAACCCGATTAATGCTCCGACAAAAGCAGCTATAAACACAACCATTTCACCCAGTCGTGGTATAAACATAACATTGAGATAATCTGAAAAAACGATGTTACCAGAGATAAAAGCAAATATTGCTAGTACAAAGACTATAATTGCCGAACTACCTGCTGCTAACCCATCGATACCATCCGTTAGATTAGCACCATTAGAAACTGCTGTGATTATAAATATTACTATTGGTATAAACACCAACCATGCATATTTAGCATAATCTTCTCCCATCCACGTAACCAAATTTGAATAATCAAACTCATTATCTTTTACAAAAGGAATGGTTGTTTTTAGCGACTGCTCCTCTACATTAAATTCTCTTTCAGAACTTTGAGTTATTAATTCTGTTTCAAAAACTGGATTAACTTTTTCTGTTTTGATAGTAATTCCTGGATGGAAATACATTATCGCACCAACAAATAACCCTAAACCCACTTGTCCTAACACTTTAAACTTTCCGCTAAGGCCTTTTTTATCTTTTTTAAACACTTTTATATAGTCATCTGTAAATCCAACTGCTCCCATCCATAACATGGTTACAATTAACATGATGACATATATATTATCCAATCTAGCTAGTAATAGCACTGGCAATAACGTAGCAAGAATTATAATAATCCCTCCCATAGTTGGCGTACCTGCTTTTTCTAACTGCCCATCTAAACCTAAATCTCTAACCGACTCTCCTACTTGCTTTTTTTGTAACGCTACAATAATACGTTTACCAAATATTGTAGAAAATAACAATGATAAAATAATAGCCAGAGCTGCCCTAAATGTGATAAATTGAAACACACTAGCACCTGGAAATTGGTAGTTTTTTTCTAAAAATTCAAATAAGTAGTATAACATTTATATTGCTTTTTTATTTAGCTAAACCGTTTTAAATGGTGTTACGTTTAGCTTAAATTCAATTATTATTTTTGTAACTGTTTTAAAAAATCCTGAACTATTTTAAAATCGTCAAAATCATGGCGTTTTCCATTTACCTCTTGATAGGTTTCATGTCCTTTACCTGCTATTAAAATAATATCGTTAGGGTTTGCTAACTGACAAGCTGTTTTAATAGCTTGCTTTCTATCCACAATCGACATTGTTTTTTTAAAGTTTTGAGGCTCGACACCCTTTTCAATATCTTCAATAATAACTTCTGGCACTTCTGTACGTGGATTATCACTTGTAAAAATAACTTTAGTACTAAGCGCTGAAGCTATGTGACCCATTTTTGGACGCTTAGTTTTATCCCTATCTCCACCACAACCAACAACAGTAATTACGTCCTCATTTTTGGTTCTGATATCGTTAATAGTTTCTAAAACATTTTGTAATGCATCTGGTGTATGAGCATAATCTACAATTGCAGTTATTTTTTGGTCAGAAATTAAAAATTGAAAACGTCCGCTTACACTCTCTAACTCACTTATCAACCTTAAAGTTTCTTCTTTTTCCAATCCTAAAAGTTCTGCAGTAGCAAAAATTGCAAGGATATTATAAGCATTAAAGTTCCCGATTAATCTAACCCAAACCTCATTATCATTAAGCTTTAATAACAAACCATTAAACTGATTTTCTAAAATCTGAGCCTTATAATCTGCAAAACTTTTTAAAGCATAAGTATATTGTTTTGCTTTGGTGTTTTGAAGCATTACGCTTCCGTTTTTATCATCACCATTAGTTAATGCAAATGCTGTTTTAGGCAATTCGTCAAAAAATCTTTTTTTAACATCTCTATATTCAGCAAACGTATCGTGATAGTCCAAATGATCATGAGAAAGGTTTGTAAATATTCCGCCTTCAAACGTTAATCCTAATGTTCTATTTTGATGTATTCCATGAGAACTGACTTCCATAAAGCAAAACTCAACACCTTCATCATTCATTTGCTTTAAGTATCTATTGATAGTTAAAGAATCTGGTGTAGTATGCGTTGCAGGAAACTCCTGATTATCCACCATAATTTTTACAGTTGAAAGCAAACCAACTTTATAACCTGCTTTTTTAAACAATTGATACAAAAGCGAGGCAATCGTGGTTTTTCCATTGGTACCTGTTACACCAACTAACTTTAAGTTATCTGAAGGATTACCATAAAAATTTGAAGCCATTATTGCTAAAGCTGCACTTGAGTCATCCACTTTAACATAAGTAACTCCAGCTTTAGTCACACTTGGAAACTCTTCACAAACAACAGCAATTGCGCCTTGCTGGATTGCACTTTCAATATACTGATGTCCATCTGTAAGACTACCTTTAACAGCCACAAAAACATCGTTAATTGCTACATTATGAGAATTAAAATGAATATTGCGCACTAAGATATTTGTACTTCCTACAACTGCATCTAGCGTTACTTTATATAATATGTCTTTTAATGAAATCACGAGGCTTCTAAAACTATAGTTTGATTATCTTTTAATTTGGTGTTTTTATTAACTGACTGACTTTTTACAGTCCCTTGGCCTTGACATTTAACATTTACTTTTACGTTCATGTTTTCTAACAAAGCCATAGCATCCATAACAGGTAATCCTGTTACATCTGGCATAATTGTTTTATAAGTATTTGCTATTTTATAATAGCTTTCATACTCTTTATCTACTTTTATATCCTTAACATTTAATGATGCTACTTGATCAATTAATGGCGTATCTGTAAATATTTTTTGAGCTATTTTTTTAAACACTGGACCAGAAACATCAGCACCATAAAATCCTTTTTTAACACTAGGCTTATGGATCACTACAATACATGAATATTTAGGTTTGTCCAATGGAAAATATCCAGCAAACGAAGAAATGTAACGTGGATTTTTTGCCCAATCATCCATCCAATATTCTACCCTTGCAGTTCCTGTTTTACCACACATAGAAAAATAGTCCGAGTACAATGATCTACCTGTCCCTTTTACAACCACATTTTTAAGCATTTCTTGAGCTGCACGCAAGGTCTTGTCTGAACATATTTTTTCATTGATAATAGTTTTATCAAAAACCTCTATTTGCTTATTTAAATCCCTTACCTCTCTAATAAATCTTGGCTTAACCATAACACCATTATTTGCAACAGCATTATAAAACGTTAAAGTTTGTAAAGGTGTGATTTTAAGATTATAACCATAAGCAATAGACGGTAAAGCATTACGACTCCATTTACCATCTCCTGGTCTAGGAATCATTGGTTGCCCTTCTCCTTTTATAGAAATACCTAATTTTTTATCTAAATTCCAGTTACTTAAAATATCTACAAAACGGTTTGGATCTTTTGCATAAGCATTATCTACAATTGTTGCTATCCCAATATTAGAAGACACTTCAAATGCTCTGGCTGCAGATATCTTTCCATTACCATGAGAATCTTTTATACCTCTACCATAAAATACCTTATAACCATTTCCCGTATCAATAACATCTGACGTATCAATTTTGTTATCTTCCAGAGCAGCCATTAAAGCCATAAGCTTAAACGTAGATCCAGGCTCATGCGCTTCGTACACCGCATAGTTTCTTTTTTCCCAATAATGACCTGATGCAGTTTTACCTAAATTTGAAATAGCTCTAATTTCACCTGTTTCAACTTCCATCACCACAACTGTTCCATGCTCTGCTTGATACAACTCTAATTGTTCCAGTAATGCATGATGCGCAATATCTTGTATATTAACATCAATAGTAGTATAGACATCAAACCCATCTTTAGGCTCAACTTGATCGTAATCTAAAATAGGTTTCCATTGTCCTTTACCTATTTTTTGTTTTAAACGCTTACCATCTTTTCCTCTTAAATAATCGACACCAAAAGCACCATCAATACCTGCTCTGGTCACATTACCTTCATCATCAGTACGCTCATAACCAATAGTTCGTTGCGCAACTTCACCCAAAGGATGTTCTCTTTTAACTTTCTGTTCTACTATTAAACCACCTTTAAAAGCTCCTAATTTTAATAGAGGAAATTCTCTAAACTTTAAATACTCCGAGTAGCCAATATTTCTAGCTAATAAAAAATAACGATTTTTATTAGCTCTAGCTTTCCCTAATTCTTTTTGATAAAAACTTGAAGGTTTACCTGTATAGTTTGATAAGGCATCACTTAATGGTTTTAAGTTCGCTTTAAAGTTTTTGTCTGAAGGTGTAATGGCATCAAACAAGATATCATACTTAGGTATTGATGTTGCCAACAAACTACCATCTGCAGAATAAACATTACCTCTGTTTGCTGGTATAACCACGTCCTTAATAGCACGCTTATCTGCCAAAGCCCTATACTTATCACCTTGCACAACCTGAATGGTTAACAATTTTCCAACCACAAGCAGCCCAAAGATGAACATACATCCTGCGACAAAATATAATTTGTTTAATATGTTCTTTTCGTTTACTGCCACGAGTGGAACTAAGTTTGCGGTTTAACAATTATTTTTTTTGGCGGAATAACAGAAGGCGCCAAACCTTTTTCTTTCATTTTTTTTACAACAGAAGATTCCATTTTTAACTGCATAAGTTTGGTTCTTCCATCATACAACTCGGATCGCAACTCTTTAACTTGATTGTTAAGCTTTGCAATTTGATGTACTTTTTTATCTAGACTATGCGAACTTGCTATCATTACTATAGCTAAAACCGAAAGAAATATGATAAGCTTCCAGTTTTTAAATGAATCTTCGCTGACTAAAAAAGTCCCTCTTAATATGCTATAGATACTTTTTTTCAATGTTATATCTTTTCAGCAATACGCAACTTTGCACTTCGCGCTCTGTTGTTAATTTTTATTTCTTCTTTAGATGGGATTATTAATCCTCCAACTTTTTTTAATGGCACTTCAAAACGACCAAAAACATCACGTTCTGGCTCTCCTTCAAATAACCCATTTCTAATAAACCGTTTTACCAATCTATCTTCTAAGGAGTGATATGAAATCAAACTTAAACGACCCTCTGGCTTCAAAACCTCAGGTGTTTGTTGTAAAAATTCTTTTAAAGCCTCTATCTCTTGATTTACTTCAATCCTGATTGCTTGATAAATCTGAGCTAATATTTTGTTTTCATGCTTAGGCGACAAAAATCTTTGTAACACCTTTTTAAGCTGATCACTAGTTTTAATTATTTCGTTTTTACGATGCTCTACAATTAAACCTGCCATTGCTGGTGCAGCACGAAGCTCTCCATATTGCGATAGCACTTGTTTTAACTGTTCCTCGTCATACTCATTAATAACATGAAATGCAGACAAAGTATCATTTTGATTCATCCTCATATCCAAATCTGCTTCAAAACGCGTCGAAAATCCTCTAGAAGCAACATCAAATTGATGTGATGACACGCCGAAATCAGCCAAAATACCATCCACTTGCTTTACACCATGAAAACGCAAAAAACGTTTGATATATCTAAAGTTTTCATGTATTAAAGTAAATCGTGGATCATCTATTGCATTTTCTAATGCATCAACATCTTGATCAAAAGCATATAGCTTTCCGTTTTCACCCAAGCGACTTAAAATCTCTTTACTGTGTCCACCACCTCCAAAAGTAACATCCACGTAAATTCCGTCTGGCTTAATAGCCAAACCACTTACTGTTTCGTTTAACAATACTGGATTATGATATGCTGTCATATTCTTCATCTTGACCCATTACCTCTTCAGCTAAATCAGCAAAATCATCTGCTGCATCATCAATAGCTTTTTCATACTTCGTTTTATCCCAAATTTCTACAATATTAACCGCTGAAGACATCACGATATCTTTAGCAATAGATGCAAACGCAACTAAATCTTTTGGTATTAGCAAACGACCGTTAGCATCGACTTCAACAATTTTTACTCCAGCAGTAAACCTGCGGATAAAGTCATTGTTTTTCTTTTTAAAACGATTAAGTTTGTTCACTTTTTGCATTAAAGCATTCCATTCTTGCATTGGATACAACTCCAAACATTCCTGAAACACTGCGCGTTTTAAAACAAAACCATTTTGCAACTCAGGAGCCAACTGTTTTTTCAGAGCAGCAGGTAGCATAAGCCTTCCTTTTGCGTCTACTTTACATTCGTATGTTCCTATTAATGAGTTCACAACCGTTTTTAATTGTCAGAATTTGTAAAAATCAAATATATTGAAAATTTTACCACATTTTACCACATTTTACCACTTTGTTGATAAGTATTCCAATTTTAACACCTTTTAGGAGGCAAATCAAGTCCAAGCTTAAACAAAGTCAACAAACCAAGCCGAAATCTTAGGTGGGAAATTTTGCTTTTTATTAACACGAATGACACTTAACTAAATGATTAAAATGTCTGTTTTTTAAATGAATTAGTTATATTTGCTTTTGATGTAAACTACTAGCCATTAATGACGCGTATACTTAAAAAAGAAGGAAAATTCAACTATATTGAAGTTGGTGAAGGACAACCAATAATTGTACTTCACGGACTAATGGGAGGTTTAAGTAATTTTGATGCTGTGACCACTTTTTTTAGCACAAATGGATACAAAGTAATTATCCCAGAACTGCCTATTTATAGCATGTCCTTACTTAAAACAAATGTCAAAGCATTTGCTAAATACTTATACGATTTTATTGCTTTTAAAGAACTTGATAACGTCATTTTGCTAGGTAACTCATTAGGCGGACACATTGGCTTATATCACACAAAAATGCATCCTGACAAAGTAAAAGCTTTAGTAATAACTGGTAGCTCTGGATTATACGAAAGCGCAATGGGTGGAGGATACACTAAACGAAGTGATTACGAGGTAATTAAAAAGAAAGCCCAAGAGGTATTTTACGATCCTGCAGTAGCCACTAAAGAAATAGTAGACGAAGTTTATGAAACTGTTAACGACCGAAATAAACTTATTAAAACTTTAGCTATTGCAAAAAGTGCCATTAGACATAATATGGCTAAAGACTTACCTAAAATGACTGTTCCGACTTGTATAATTTGGGGTAGAAATGATGGCGTTACACCACCAGAAGTTGCAGAAGAATTTAATTTATTACTTCCGGACTCTGATTTATTTTGGATCGAAAAATGCGGTCATGCTGCGATGATGGAGCATCCTGAAACTTTTAATCAAATATTATTTGATTGGTTTAAAAAACGTGATATTTAATATCTTACCAGTCTGACAATATAACTTAATATAAGATTTTCGGTTTAACCGAAATCAAAACACTAGTAATACATGCATATTAAATCTGCCGAGTTTGTAACCAGTAATTCTGATGCTTCAAAGTGTCCTAAAGATCGCATACCAGAATATGCTTTTATTGGTAGAAGTAACGTTGGAAAGTCGTCTTTAATCAATATGCTTACAAGCAGAAAAAGTCTAGCTAAAACATCTGGAAGACCAGGAAAAACCCAACTAATCAACCATTTTATAATTAATAAAGATTGGTTTTTAGTTGATTTACCAGGTTATGGTTATGCTAAAGTATCCAAGAGCACAAAGAAGGTGTTTCAAAAATTTATAACACATTATTTTGAAAACCGAGAGCAATTAGTAACTGCATTTGTACTTGTAGATATTAGACATAAACCACAACCTATAGATCAAGAATTTATGCAATATTTAGGAGAAAGCGGAATACCTTTTTCTATCATATTTACAAAAGCAGACAAGTTAAAACCTAAAGCTATTGAAAACCACGTTGAAGACTATAAAACAATACTGTTAGAAACATGGGAAGAAATGCCAAATTACTTTATAACATCTTCTAGCAAAGACATTGGTAAAGATGACGTACTAAACTACATTGATGGATTAAATGAAAACATCATAATTGAATAGTATCCGCCAAAAAGTTACCAACTTAAAATTAAAACAAAAAAAACTCGCTATTAAAGCGAGTTTTTTTGTTTTATTAAAGATATAAACTACATCATTTTTAATGTGTTAACCTCTTGCTCTGATAATATTTTCCAATTACCTCTTGGTATATCTTTTTTAGTTAAATGCGCTATTTGAACACAATCAATTCTAACTAATTCATATTTTAAATGCTCAAATATTGTATGTAAAATAGTGTTTCCTGTGTTTTTTATTTTTACACCAACTTCATTCTTTGTGTTATTTACATAGTCAATTTCTTCAACACCAACTTGTTTACCTTCAACCTTAAAACCTTCTCTGATTTTTTTAAGATCTTCCATTTTTAAGTTTTTATCCAACTCTAAATGAAATAATCTTTCAACACCTTTATTAGAATTAGTAAAACGTGCTACAATCTTTTCGTCGTTAGTAAAAAGTAATAAACCTGTAGAGTTACGTCCTAAACGTCCTATTGGCTTAATTCTAGAACTTGAAGCATTAGCTACTAAGTCCATAACGGTTCTACCTTTTTGTTCACTTGTAGTTGTAGCAAACCCTTTTGGCTTGTTTAATAAAACGTAAGCCTTCTTTTCTGGATTAATTCTAGCTCCATCGTACCTTACTTCATCCTCTAGCTTAACTTTATAACCCATCTCTACCACAACTTTACCATTTACGGTTACTAAACCCATTGCAATATGTTGATCAGCTTCTCTTCGAGAACACATCCCAGAATTAGCAACGTATTTATTTAACCTGATTAAATCAGAGTTAGTAGCGCTTGTAGGCTTTGCTTTTGGAGCAACTTTCTTTTTTATAGGTGCATTGCCTCTAGCAAAAGTTTTGCTTTTAGCATTATCACTTCCTCGTCCTGAAGACTTTCCTTTATCATTGCCACCTTTATGTCTACTCATAATATAATTTTTTGCAAATCTACAACGAATTTTTCATCTGTTGTTAATTATCGTATGAATGTTAATGATTTAACCATTAAAGAATTCGATTTAAAACTAAATCAATATTGATTAGCAGTATACTAAACACTCCTGCTACGATTATTATTTTTAAGATATTATGCAACCACAAATAGTGTATTTTAGTCACTGATCGCCATAATAAAAATAAATAGACAACCAACAGAGCCTCGCAAACATAAAAATACAGATACATATATCCAATATCAAATTTTGCTATTAAAAAATAAACCGGAAACAACGTAGCTATAACCAAAACACTAATCATTTTTTTGGATGTGCGCTCACCATATACAATTGGGATAGTCCTATAGTTTAGTGTTAAATCTCCTTTTATATTCTCTAAATCCTTAGTTAATTCTCTTATAGCAATTATTAAAAATAAAAACGTAGCATGAACAAATACTACTGACTTAAAATTATGATAGTAGACAAAAATTACAAAAAATGGTGTTAATGTCAATATTGACGACACAACATTACCTACAATAGGCATTTTTTTTAGTTTATGTGAATAAAACCAAATTGAAAAAATATAAAACGAAAAGAATAATACTGGCTTAAAAGACACGTAACTAGCCATTACTACTGCTGAAAAATTAAGCACAAAATAAAAAGACAACTTAGTATTTTGACTTACTAACTTATCCAACATTGTTTTGTTAGGTCTGTTGATTAAATCTTTTTCAGAATCGTAAAAATTATTAATTATATATCCTCCTGCAATTACAGCTGCTGTTGCTAACACTAGCATTAGCAGATTAACATCAAACAACACCTTTTTTAGTGGTTTGTCCGAAGCAAAAATGTAAATTGACGCTAAATATTGCGCAAGGACTACAACTAGTATATTATAGCCTCTAATTACAGAAAACATACTAAAAAACTTAATAAGTATATGTTTTTGCTTTCTAGTGAGCATTAACTATTTATTAGATGTAATTTTTTTATAAATTTTATAAACCAAAACGATGAATGCTAATAACAGCAAAATCATGAATAATTGCCAAACGAATAAGCTTATGGAAAAATGATTTAGTTCTGTTTTCAAAAAATAATGGTGTTAATTAAAAATTATAAACCACTTCTAATTTATAGTCTTTTAAGGCTAATTGCGCTTTTTTAATATCAGGTGTAAAACCTAAGATATAACCTCCACCACCAGAACCACAAAGTTTTAAGTAATAGTCATTAGTCTCTATTCCGTTTTTCCATAACTCATGAAATTGAGCCGGAATCATTGGTTTAAAGTTATTTAACACTACTTTAGATAACTGCTTGGTATTTTTAAACAGCGATTTTATATCTCCTTTTAAAAAGTCATCTACACACGCATCTGTGTGCTTTATAAATTGATTTTTAAGCATTTTTCTAAACCCTTCTTGCTTCATGTTTTCCATAAAGATACTTACCATTGGAGCAGTTTCTCCAATAATACCAGAGTCTAACAAAAACACAGCACCTTGACCATCGCTACTTTGCGTTGGTATACCTGTAGCTTCAATATTTTCTTTAGAATTTATTAAAATTGGTAAGCTTAAATAACTATTAAGAGGATCTAATCCCGAAGATTTTCCATGAAAAAAAGATTCCATTTCAGAAAAAATAGCCTTAAGCGTTAACAACTTTTCACGTGTCAAATTTTCTAATACAGTAATTTTATCTTGTGCATACTTGTCATATATAGCTGCAACTAACGCACCACTACTACCAACTCCATATCCTTGCGGAATTGAAGAGTCAAAGTACATACCTGCTTTAACGTCTTTATTTAATGACTGTATATCAAAAACGACTAATGAATCGTCTATTTTAGATAAATAGTCTGCAAAGCGTTGTAAACTTCGATTTGATTGTTGCGCTACTTCCGATGGATTGTCCTCCATTTTTAGCGCACCATTATAAAAATTATAAGGTATTGACAGACCTTTAGAGTCTTTAATAATACCGTACTCTCCGAATAATAAAATTTTTGAATAAAATAAAGGGCCTTTCATAAGCAATTAAGCATTGGTTTTATAAAGTTACAACTGTTTTGCGCCAAAACCAATTTTATCACAAATATAGTGACCGTTTTGACAATATGCAACTAACTGTTCCTTAATGAATTCATAAATTTTATCTTTATATTTATCTGGATATAAGACATGTACATTAGCACCAGCATCTAAAGTAAAGCAAACAGGCAACCCTGTATCTTTCCTAAATTGCCAGATTTTATTAATAATTTCTAGCGTATTAGGTTTCATTAAAATAAAATAAGGCATACTTGTCATCATCATAGCGTGTAGCGTCAAGGCTTCACTTTCGACTAAAGCAATAAATTGATTTAAGTCTCCTGTTTCTAAAATTGATTTGATTGCAGTTATGTTGTCTACTGCTTGATCAAAACGTTGGCTAGCAAATGGGTGTCCATGCATTAAATTATGACCAACTGTACTACTTACCTGTTTTTCTCCTTTATCAACCAATAATATGGTATCGTTATAGTTTTTAAAAATATCGTGAACTTTATACGGATATTTTACACCAAACAAATCGCTACTATCTTCAATTTTTGGATGTTTACCCCAAACTACTAAATCGCCTTCCAAACTCCTACAAGCACTACCTGATCCTAATCTTGCTAAAAAGGATGCTTTTTGGATAAAATGCGTTTGAGATAATTCTGGATTTAATTGTTTTTCTATGCTCATTATACACAAAGCTAAAGCGCTCATACCTGATGCGGAAGATGCAATACCAGAACTATGAGGAAACGTGTTTTTAGTTTTAATAGTAAACTCAAATTCTTTTAAAAAAGGCACATAACTTTCAATACGCTTAAAAAACGTTTCGATTTTAGGATGAAAGTCAGGCTTTAATTCTTCATCTAAAAAAACCTTAAAATCAAAACTATTATTACCTTTTTGCTTTTTAATATAGTGCAACTCAGTAATTGTTTTACAAGAATCTAAAGTAAAACTGATTGATGGGTTTTCTGGAATTTGATGTTCTTTTTTTCCCCAATATTTAACTAGTGCAATATTACTTGGAGAAGACCAAGTTACACTTCCGTTATTTAGCTTATTTTGATAGTTTTTTAATAAAAAACGTGATAAATCCATCTAATAATTAAATTTATACAAATATAGCTTTAATATTTAAACTAATTTATTAATTTTGACCACCGAATGAACATTCAATTTACTGATTAACAACCCTTAACAAATCGTCTGTCTTTCTTAAAAAATTTATAATGTTAACTGATAGGTAAAAAAAGTTCCCTTAAAACTTCGCCTCACCGCTTTTTACCATAAAATACAACCTGTCTAAATGGACAAAAAACAACGCATAATAATCACTATGTTAGAATTAGTGGTTAAACAAGGTGTACACGCTACACCTATGTCGCAAGTCGCCAAAGAAGCTAATGTAGCTGTTGGTACGATATACCATTATTTTGAAAATAAAAATGAGGTTATACAAGAACTATACATGATGATTGTTCAAGATTATGGTGTGGTTTTAATGGCTAATTTACCTGAAGGCGATTTTAAAGCACAATTTGAAACCATGTGGTCCAATTTGTACAACTACTTTGTTGGAAACCCATTAGCTTTTCAATTTGTCGAGTACGTTGCTGCACCACCAATTATATCTAAAGAGATTGTTAATCAATCTGTGCCTTATATTGCTAACATTAGAGATTTCTTTTTAAAAGGAATTGAAGAAAAGCATGTTAGAAATGTACCTGTAAGATTAATTTTGCAAATGGCTTTTGGAACCGTAATATCTGCAGTTAGACTTAAGAGTAACGAAGAATTGGAAATGACAAAAGAGGAAATAGATCTAGCAATAGAAATGTCTTGGGATGCTATTAGAAACAAAAACTAATTTTTTATTAGCGACAGTACCTTAGTAAGTGTTTTAAAATTTCTGGCGGTAGCTTTGATTTTTAATTTAGTTTCAAAAAAATTACTATTTGCCTTAGTCCTTCCATAACCTACACTTGAATAAAGATAGATACACTGGTTAGTTATGGTAAATTTTTCATTTGGAAAATCATAACTTGATAATGCTGTGATTTGACTTTGACTTGGAGCGTTATAAAGTAGAGCAAAATAGCTGTTTTCTTTTTCTACATCAGTAAAAGGACATTTTTTCAATATCAAATCAAGGTCTGCTTTTGTTTTTACTAGAGTTGGTATGTTAAAACCAAAATGATCTAAAATAGACTCCTCTATTTTACTGGTTATAATTGCTTTGTCTTTTAAATCTGTTTTTAGTATAATATTACCTGTTTGAATATACGTTTTTACATCATTAAAGCCTATATCTGATAACACTTGACGTAAATCTAACATTTTTATTTTGTTGTGTCCTCCAACATTAATACCTCTTAAAAATATAAAAAAAGTCTCCATACTAAATCTCAATATTTTTAGCCACAATGTAAGCTCCTGTCCATGCATTTTGGAAATTAAATCCACCTGTCAAGGCATCAACATTAATAATTTCGCCAGCAAAATACAGGTTACTATGCAATTTACTTTGGTAATTTTTAAAATTAACTTCCTTTAAATCTATTCCTCCTGCTGTAACAAATTCTTCTTTAAACGTACTTTTTCCGTCTACTTTAAAAATTGCTGTAGTTAATTGACTAGCCAAATCATCTAATTGGGATTTATTTAAATCTGCCCAACGTGTATTTTCAGTTATTCCTGCAGCTTCAACTAACGTTTTCCATAACCGTTTTGGCATATCAAATTGCGCTGCTTTAAAAACAGTTTTTTTAGACAAGTCTTGCTTATATGTTTTTAAATCTGACAGCACGTCCTCAAAATCTTGGTTAACAAAATTAACTTCAATATCAAATTTATACTCTTTTTTAGCCAAATCTAAAGCACCAAAAGCTGATAGTTTTAAAATGGAAGGCGCACTCATTCCCCAATGTGTAATTAATAAAGGACCAGAAGACTCTAACTTAGTCCCTATTACTTTAACTGTTACGTTTTGAGCCACAACACCTGGAATATCTTTAATCCTTGCATCATTAATATTAAATGTAAACAATGAAGGTACTGGCTTAATAATAGTATGCCCTAACTGCTCTAAAAAAGACCAAATTTTAGGATTACTTCCTGTGGCAACAATAAGTTTTTGAGCTGTAAATTGGTCCGATTTTGTAACCACTTCCCATTGCTGGTCGATTGGACTAAAACTTGTTACGGATTGATTTGTTAATACCTCAACATTATATTTATCAGCTTCGTTTAAAAAGCAATCAATAATGGTTTGCGAATTATTACTGGTTGGAAATATGCGTCCATCGTCTTCAATTTTTAATGACACGCCTTTATTTTCAAACCACTCCATAGTATCTCCAGTCATAAAGGTGTGAAAAGGTCCTAAAAGTTCCTTTTCTCCTCTTGGATAGTAACTGGTTAATTCTTGCGGAACAAACTCGGCATGTGTTACATTGCAACGTCCACCACCAGATACCTTAACCTTACCTAGTACATCTTTACCTCTTTCTAAAACAGCTATTTTTAAATTGGGATACAACTCGCCAATATTAATTGCTGCAAAAAAACCAGCTGCACCACCACCTATTATTATTACATCGTACTGTTTCATAATCTATCTGGAAAATCACTTATTATAGCATCAACATTATAGCTTTTCATACGTGCAATAGCTTGCTTAGTGTTGACTGTCCACACATTTACTTTATATCCTTGGTCTTGTGTCTGTTTAACATTGTCCTTACTTAGCAATGCTAAATTAGGATGAATTGCTTTTGCATTAATCCGCTTGGCTAAAGCAATTGCTTGATTTACACTTGCTTTTGTTAAAACGCCTAATGCTATATTAGGGTTGCAACTAAACACGTCAAGCAATTCTTTTTCTTGAAAACTACTAACAATAAAATGGTCCATTGTCCAATTTTTATTATCCACGTAATCTTTAATTACAGCACAAGTTGGATTAGCGGTATGTTCGCCTTTTAATTCAATATTTATAAAAATTTTATTATCAATTAAATCTAATACTTCAGTTAGCGTTGGGATACTATATAGATTTTCAACCTTTAATTGCTTTAATTCCGATAACGAAAATTTACCAATTTCTCCTGTACCATCCGTAATTCTATCTAACGTAAAATCATGAAAAACAACTAGCTCTCCTGTTTTACACACGTGTACATCAATTTCGATCCCATCGACTCCCAAATCCAAAGCCTTTTGGATTGACTCCAAGGTGTTTTCTGTCACATGACCTTTTGCTCCTCTATGACCAAATTTTAATATTTTGTTCATTAATTTTATAAATACTTTAAGATTACAAACTTTAGTCTGACTTGTTATATGCCTATATTTAATCTTATTTTAAACATGACAATTTATGACTTTTCATTTAAAACCAATACTAGTTTTAGCATTACTTTTTATGTCTTGCAATACAGGAAAACTAACTGTAGTAGGATCCATAGATGGTGATTTGGACGAAGCTTCTGCAGCACAATTAATTAGTGGATCTGATTTAATTTGGACTATTGAGGATGCAGGTAATAAAAACAATGTGTATGGTTTAGACAAAAAAGGTAATATTATTAAAGATATAGATATTAGCAATATTAAAAACCATGACTGGGAAGACTTAGCTGCTGACACCAATGGTAATTTATACATTGGAGATTTTGGAAATAACTCAAGAAAACGAGACCACTTTTTTATATATAAAGTCAATAACATAGCAAACATTAAGGACAAAACCGAAGCTGAAACTATACGCTTTACATTACCTGATGATATTAAGTCTGAAGATTTTGAAGCTTTCTTTTTATGGAATAATGACTTTTATATTTTTAGTAAAGAGAATAAAAAAACAATGGTTATTAAAGTACCAAACACCATTGGGTCTCACGTAGCAACGTATGTTACAGACTACAAACTAAAAGGAAAAGACACACGTGTAACATCTGCAGACATCAGTCCTGATGGCTCTACTATTATACTATTAAATCATGATAGAATTTGGAAACTTACAAACTTTAAATCCGATGCTTTTTTTGATGGTAATGTAGAGAGCATCTCATTAAATCATGATAGTCAAAAAGAAGGTGTTTGCTTTATAAATAACACGTCTATTTATATTACAGACGAAGACTCTGGTAAAGAAGATAATAATATTTATAAGTTTAAATTATAGATTAAAAGATTTTAATCTGTCGTTTATTAATTTTAAATCCTCCTGATTACTTATAGCACTATTAGCATCTATTGATAAGCGTTTAACTTCGTTATCAATATCTGTTAAATAGCCTTTATTATCGCAATCTATATTAAATGCTAAATGCTGAAATAGGTTAATTAATTTATTAACTATAATAACGTCATGCTTTGCGTAAGTCCTAATTGGAGCCATTACAAAATATAGTAACTCTTTAAATGTCACAGAGCTAATTTTTACTACTGGTTTATTATCTTCCAACAAGATACTTATATCATTTTTATACATTCTGCTTTGAAAAAGTTCTGCAAGATAATCTATTGCGATAATAGTTGTTCCAGGATCATTAATACCAGGAGACATCGCTTTTACAGCAATTTCGGTAATTTGTTTAAAGCCTAAAACGTAGTTATCTTCTATAATCTCGTCTCTAGAAAAAAGAAAATAAGCTAGTAAATCTTCAAGAGCTTCGTCTTTAAGTTTTGTTTTACATTTAAATAAAGGCTTGTCCTTATATATGTATTGTCCTTTAATTGCTACAATTTCAAATTGATTGTCATTTTGTTTTGCATGTTGACTAAAAGGGTCTAATATAATATCTTGTAAAAAGCCTGTTGCTGGAGACTTATAAACCGTCCAATCATCCGTATTTGGAAACCCTTGAGTTGTATCTTCTTCTGAATGTATAAGTTTATCTAGTCTATTTTTAGCCTCATCAAATATACGCTGCATGATACTATGAACCTGAATCTCTTGCGAAATGGAATGTATAAAATAAATAAAAGCACCTAAGCAGATAACCATAAATACAATAGCCAATAATACTGAAAAGCCAGGCAATTGGTTTTCACCTCCATCAGGCTCTATTCCTACCATAGTAAATATGCAAAATAGTAACGTTGCATTATATATACCTAATATTTTTTGATGACGCTTATTAGATATTAAACCAGGTAAGACTCTAGGCGAAAAGTTACTTGATGCTTGATTTAACAATATCATTACCATGGAAAAACTAAAAACCATTATGGAGATTAGTCCAGCAATAAAGGTGGTTAAAATATTAAATGCGGTTTCTGAATTATTTATAACCAACAGAGGTACATTGTCTACTAAATAAGACGATATACCTCTATTTTCTGCATAGTACATAAAAAATGTAAACAGTAACCCTGTCAGGCTATAAACCGAAGGGTAAAAAGCTATTTTACTTTCAAGTTTTTTTAAATATTCAAAACCATTAACTATAACATTTTTCATTAATTGGGTTTTAAAAATTTAATCCAAATCCAAAAGAAAAACGTAATCCTTCTTCGCTATTAAAAAAGTTAAATGTCCCAGAAACACTATCTGCTGCAGTCACCCAAAATCCAACACCATAATCGTTATGCCAAATTTTTGACGCATCATTTTTAGTCCAAACACGTCCTACATCACCTCCAACAAAGACACCTAATTGTAATGGTAACGTTTTTGTTTTAAACTGATTAAAGCTATATCTAATATCTGCACTACCAGTTAAACTGTTTTGACCTGTAAAACGTTGCAACCTGTAACCACGTAGTCCATTGGCTCCACCAATATTTGCTGCTTGATAAAATATTAAATCATCACCAAATCTCATTTGTGCTCTTGCATCTGTTTTTAAAACTAGTTTTCTGTTTGTAGACAGCGCGTTGTAAAACCCTAAAGCAGTATTTACAAAACCGTATGTATATTTAGAGTCTTTAACTTCGGTTTTACCTCCTACACCTAAATCAAAGGTCATCCCTCTGGATGGATTTATAGCATTATCAAAACTATGATAATTAAAATTCCCTTCTAAACCTGCAAAAAAGCGTCTATTATAAAAGTCTGTTGTGTTTACAGACGGTTCTTGTGTTTCAATAAAACGGTCTGGTGTTTCTCCAATCTCTACAGCTTCTGTAGTTATTTTTATTCCGTAATCAGATCCAAAATCTCCTTTTTTAAGGACACCTACACTAGCTGCATAAATACTTGTTTTAATTCTATTATAATCTAAATCTAAGTCATCATCATTATTAACGGTTTCATTACCATAACCAAAAAAGTTATTGGTAAAATTCTCGCTGGTTAGCTGTCCTGCAACATGTAAGTTCCATTCGCCAAAAAGGTTTGCAAATTCACCATCATAATTTAAACTAAAACCACTAGTTGCAAAAAAGTAACCACTTTTAAAACGATGTTGTTGCGAGTATGGATTACGAGAAAATCCTTTAACAGTATAATTTAAGCCAACACCTACTTTAAAACCATCATCTGGATTATACCCAAGACTTGGCGTAACCACACTTGTTTTAACTATATTTTTCTGAAAATCAAACAGGTTATTGTTGTAAATATCTGTAAATTTAACCTTAGCTCCATTATTTTTTGTTATGGTATTTGGTTTTGATTTATGGTCATAAATACGTACACGTCTTCCATTATTAATAATATATTCGTCGTTATTTTGCCCACCAATAATACGTGTAAAAATCAAGTTACTAGCTTTACCGCTAACTTCAATTATATCATCATCATCTAAAGCATAAATCCATAACTCCTTAGTTATATCCTTATCAAAAGTACGATCTACTATAACATCTGCTTTTTTACCATCTTTTATTCTTGAAATTACAACTTGAGTTTTATTATCTGCAATCCTATTAACTTCAATATAATCATCCTTATCTGTACCAGTTAGTATCACCAATTGATTAAGATAATCAGAATAACGCTCTGCTATATCTAGTAAGTTATTTTTTCTTTCTTTTAAAAATGTTTTTATCTGCAATAAAGATTCTTCTTGTACTTCTTTTGGAACTTTACTAAAAGCTTCTTCAATAACAGCATCTGTAATATTATCTTGCAAGTATTGTGCTTGCTTAATCCAAACAGATTTATCAGAATTTTGAATTAACACTTTATCCAATTTAATACCTGCACTATTCATCCATTTTATATCCTTCAACTCACCATCATACACTTGAAGCTGTTTAGTTGATCCAGAAATAAAACGCATAATATCTAATAAAGCACCATCAAAATTAGAAAATACTTGATCTCTATCTCTAGGAATAGGTTTATATAATTTATCTCCATTGTCTTGGTTAAACTGAGCCCATCTCCATTGGTCTTGGTGTCTGTCCCAATCACCTAAAAGCATATCAAAAAGGCGTGCTCTAACAAAAGCGTTTTCGTCTATTTTATATTTTTCATCAGTTCTAATTTTTTTAATAATGTCATGTGTACTTTCAATATCATCTGCATAACCAAAGTTTTTTTCATCTGTATAATTATCTTCAGGTCGTTCTTCAATTAAATATAATTCGCCACCATAATTATAGTTGTAATCCTTTAAATATTTATGTTTTGGTATATAAAATAATTTAGGGTTAGTATGGTACACACCTGCTGCATGTGACAAATCCGGAACTACTGAAAACGCATAAGGATGCGCTGCTGTGTAAAAATCTAATATTAAATCTTCGATTTTAGTTTTATCAAAATCATCTTTTAAATATGTTTCTTTAAACAAAACCGTTTGCAAATACTGTGTAGCACTTTTGCGCAACGCACGCATATTTAATTGTCGACCATCTTTTGTTTGCAATCTTAAAGATCGTGTTTGGTGACCTCCACCCTCTCTTACAATTTCTAGACCACCATAAAGCGTATCCAATGTAGCAACAGGAACTTCTACTTTTTGGCTATAGATATCACGATATTTCTCTCCAAAAAATGTTTTATAAACACCTGTTTTTTTGGTTTCTTCTTCAGTATAAATTGAGGCTTGAATAGTGGGTAAAAAGCTATCTGGTAATGTTGACAAATCAAATTGAGACGCGTTTTTTTCAGCAATCTGTTTGGTATATAACAGTTTTGGCTGCTCATTATCCTCGCCATAAAAACTAACATAACTACTTCCGTCTTTATATACTGTTAGTGTTGCAAAACCTTGTTTACCATAAGCAAATAAACCATTATTACTTAAGGCTGCTCCAGATTGTTTAGCGCCAGAACCTGATACAATTTGTTTGATTCCATTATTTTCTATGTATTGTAAATTGTGTTCGTGACCAGATGTAAAAATTATATTTGTATACTCTAAAGCTAAGGTTTCAATACGATTCATCATCTTATTATAACGCTCGTTATACCTATCTTGAATAGAAACACCTCCTTGTGTTCTAACTTGCGTTAAAAAAGAAGCTAATATTGGAACCGGAATTTTACTTTGTGTTGGGTATAAATGTTTATCTGCGCTATAAAATCCACCATGAGTACCATTAGTATACATGGGATGATGCATAGCAACTACAACGGTTTTATTTTGTGCTTTTTTAAACTCGCCTTCTAATTCTAATAAAAAACGTTCTCTTGTTTTAATTTCACACTCATCATTTATAGTTGGATGATCATTCCAGTTTTCTAAATACCATTGTGTGTCAATGATAATTAACTCGATACCATCGCTAACCTCGACCACTTCTAACGGACAACCGTTTTCTGGCTGAAATGTGTTTTTACCCAATGCGTCTTCAATAAATTTTTCTTCATCTTTTAACCCATTTAAACCATCTGCGTACCAATCGTGATTTCCAGGAATAAACAACACTTCACCATTAAAACCAGAAACAGCATTTACTTGTGCTTGCAAATGGTTTTTAGCTTCGTCATAATATGGATCTTCCTTTGTTGGTAGACCTGCAGGATAAATATTGTCTCCTAAAAATATAGTATAATCACCTTTGGTATCTTTCTGTTTTATTAGATTTTTATATGCAGTTAACCCACTACTAAATCCACCCATTGGTGATTTTCCAGCATCACCAACTAAGTAAAACGTTTTGTCAATTGGTTTATTTGGTAATGCAACTACTGTTTTATCTTCTGATTTATATTGCGCCTCAAAACTGGCACAATTAGTCAATAGAAAAGCTAAAACAAACGTTAGAAATATGTTATTTTTTGTCATTAAAGGTTGAGAGTTTTATTTTTTTAGTACTTTGGATAAGAATAATTATGCACTCATGTCAAAACTAATTGAAAAAACCGAAGCTTTTGTATTTGAACTCCTTAAAAATGAGCTACCAAACACGATAGTCTATCACAATCACACGCATACCTTACGAGTATTTAAAAGTACGAAAGAAATTATAGAAAACTCTAAAATTGATGTTAATGATGCGCAAATACTTCAATTAGCAGCATTATTACATGATGTGGGCTACACTAAAAAAAGAGAAGGCCATGAGGAGGTTAGCGCACAAATAGCTAGGGAATTTTTGACTACAGAAAATGTAGATGAAAAAACTATTAAAGCTGTTGAAGATTGTATACTAGCTACAAAATTTGATAGTAAGCCAGAAACCGAATTAGAGAAAATTTTACGCGATGCTGACGCCTCTCATTTTGGAAAAAAATACTTTCCGGAAGCCAGCGAGTTTTTAAGAAAAGAGTTAGAATTAGCAGGTATTGCAAACTACACACCAAGAGAATGGCTTGACGAGAACATTAAAGTCTTATCTAAAAAACACAGTTATTATACGGATTATGCCTTACAAAATTGGCAACAAAGAAAAGAGAAAAATCTTGCTAAGCTAATCCTTGCTAAAAAGAAACAAAAAAAGAAGCAAAATACAGAAGAGCTAAAGGCAAAGTACAAAGCCCAATATAAAAACGAAAGTCCAGAACGTGCTATTCAATCGTTTTACAGAACTGCGCTACGAAATCACATTAAATTAAGTGACATTGCGGACACTAAGGCCAACATCTTATTATCTGTTAATGCTATTATTATATCAGTTGTATTGGCTAATTTAATTTCTAAATTAGACACCAACCCTTATCTAACTTGGCCTACTGTGATTTTTACTCTGTTTAGTGTTGTATCAATGGTAATGTCTATAATTGCAACAAGACCAAATGTAACTAGTGGTCAATTCACTAAAGAAGATGTAGAAAACAAAGAAGTTAACTTAACGTTTTTTGGGAATTTTCATAAAATGAAACTTAACGAATTTGAATGGGCTATTAATGAAATGATAAATGACAAGGAGTACATTTACAAGTCACTGACTAAAGATTTGTATTTTTTAGGAATTGTATTAGAACGAAAATACCGTTTATTAAGAATAACATACACTGTATTTATGATAGGTATTATTATATCGCTACTTGCTTTTGGTATTGCTGTAAAAAACAATCCAGGTGTAAATATTCAGGATGTATTAGATACAACCTCGCAAATACAATACATATTACCTCAAAATCTTAACCAACTTTTAGTTGGTTAGGATTTTATAGCCTGCATTAAATCGTTATACGTGTAAAACTGCTTTGTATTGTTTTGGTCTTGATACAAGATATTAACTCTAATAGCTTTTAAGCCAGTTACTCCTTGTAAATCCTCTAACTCTAATATTTCTACCTCATCACCTAATTTATGTTTTGATTGTAAAAATCTAACATATTTTAAGTATTCAAACTCATCTTCTTGCTGAGAATAGACAATTGTTAACTTACCCTTAGCAGTAATGCGCTCGTCTGTACCTTTAATATTAGCTTTATCAACTCGTTTTTTAACCACCTCGTATCTTGCATTATAAGTACCATCCACATCAAAGTGTTTCTCATCTGCTCTAAATCTAATAGATAACGGTTGATTAAACACTAAAATCATTGATGCAACATCAAGCGCGATAGGATATTTGTGCTGTTTGGTGTAAAAAGACGTTTCCATATCTATCATGACTTGCATTTGCCACAATCTTAAATTATATAAATACAGCTCGTTAAACGAATCTTCTTTTGTAATAGACTCTCCAATGTACATATTATGCTCAACACCATCCGTTTTAAAACGCTCAAAAAAGTGAGGATACATAGCCTGTGCTTCTACTTGTTTTTTATCTAACAAGGCAGACATATTTTTGTTTATCAAGCTAATAGTATCATCATAATTTTTACGATAATAATATATCACTTCAAGATTAGCATCTACTTTAGCAAAATAATCCTCAATATCTTGGGTTATAAATGATTCTGATTTAAGTTGAAATTTAAAAAGTGGCTCTATTTCATATTTAAAAAAATGAGTGATTTTTTGCTCACTATCAACTTTAAAATCGTTTTTTAAAGCAATTTGATAACTTTTAACCTGAAATAATAATTGCTCAAAAATTGGTAAGTTTTGATGATCAAAAGCTTTTTCAACGATCTTTTCTACTAATTTTAATTGAAGCGCTAAATCCTTTTGTGTTGCATTATTTCTAGCATCAGACGATCCTTTAACATCTATCTGACCAAATAATGGATAAACATTATCAAAACTAATTTTATTAAAAGATGGGTTTTCATTACCATTATACTCCTCTTGCATAAACTTACGTGCAGCACTTTCAAATTTCCATTTTACACTTGGGTGTATAGAAGTACATTCGCGTTGTATAATAGCCTGTATTAAATTTGCCTCGTCTAATTTAGAGCGCTTAACCGCAGACAAAATAAAAGGCATAACGTCTGCTAGTTTATTAGCATTAATACTATTTAAAGCTCTGGGTGTTTTAGATACTAACTCCAAAACAGCAAGTAAATCACCTTGTTCTGCTATTGGTGCAAAAATGGCACTTTTAAAACCTTGCTCTTTTAAAACTTTAACCTGAGGAGACTTACCTTTTGATTTTTTAAAATTAGCATCTACATCAGATATAGCAAGGTTAGCTTTACTTTTTAAAATTTTATCATAACTGTAATGACAAAATAAATTCTCACACTTAAACTCCTCTTTAGCTTTAAGCAAAAAACTGTTAATGCTAGAATCATGCACCTTCATTAAGGTGTTTTCTTCTTTATTATAAATAGAAAATCCCACCTCCAAATCAGTAACTCCTAATAACGAACGGAAGACTTTTTGAAAATCTACCATAAAGCTTTCGTCTTTACGTTTACTATTTTTTATTAAGGTTGTTTTTATGTTTGAAATAGACTGATCGTCCGTAACATCAAAAATATTAGATATTACAAATCCTTTTGATACATAACTGTTAGGAGGAAATTTTTCTTTCCACAACTCTATATTTTCAAAATTATCTAATAATTCGTCAAAGTCTTTATCAGTTAATTTAGGTGCAGCTTCAGTAGGCATAATTTCCATGAAATCTGCATTATAAGTAATCTTGTAAATTCTTACGATACCATTTTCATTCGGAATCTCATAATATAATGGTCTTTTAAAATTAGTGTCATAGTTATAACAAAAACTCATTATAATTGTACAACTAAGAATATACCAATCATTTTCTGGCATATTTTTAATTACCAATTCAAAATCAGGACCAGCTGATTTTATTATATTTTCAAAACGTTTTGAAGCATTAAAAATAAAATTATGATAAGGTACACTTGCTGTTTTAATTTCATTTAGACTTAACACCTCGCTAAACGAATCTTCCAATAATATTGCGATTTCTTTCTCATATTTTTTCAATACAGAAATCTTACTAAATCCCTCTTTTAATAAAGGATTAGCCTGTCCTATTTCTAATATGCGATTTGCTTTGGCTGCGATAAAGGAATCTTCACTTTTAGCCAAGTCATTATAACGCTCAATAAGTTTATTAAAACTTATTTGTAACGAAAAAGGTAAATTTATATTGTCGTTTAAATCGATCATTTATATTAATAATGTAATGCAAAAATACGCATTATTATGATTAGTCGTATTTTCTTGTAAAAACTGACAATATATTAAACCAGAAAAGCACCATCAGGCACTTTTCTATATTTTTATGAAGAAGAATTATTAATTCTTTTACTTTTTAACTAAAATCTTAAATTCATTAACCGCTAAAGGGATTGCATCACCTTCTAATTCTATGGTTTTATTAGACAAATAATCTAAATATGTCCCTTTTTGAACAAGGTTTACTTTAGCATTCTCTTTTGAAACATTTGCAATAAACACAACCTCATCATTATCTTTTATTCTTGAAAATGAAATTACATCTTTTCCATTAACAATTACGTTGTATTTAGCGGAAGCTTTTCCGCCATGTAAAGCAGCATTATTCTGTTTTAATGTTGCTAATTTTTCTAATAATTCCCAAGTGGCTCCTTTGGTATGAGGGAAACTATCTTTTTCAAAAAACAATAATCTATGGTCTAAATCATACTCTTGACCAGAATAAATTAATGGCATTCCTGGTGTTACATAAGCTAAAGCAGTCATCATTTCGCCAGCTTCTCCCATGCGTTCTTTAATGGTCCCATTCCATGAGTTTTCATCATGATTGGTAACAAAATTCATTAAAATATCGTCACTCGCGTAACGCTCAAAATCGGTTTGTAAAGCATTATTAAATTCGGTTGCATCCTTTTCTCCTTTTGCAATTGCATTCATAGCGTGATGTCTATCCCAACCGTAAGCCATATCAAATAAACCGTCTTTTAATAATTCTGGTTCCCAAGCTTCTGCTAACATAAAAATGTCTTTTTTAGCACGTAATTCTGGTATCGCTTGCTCCCAAAAGTTGGTTGGTACAGATCCTGCCACATCACATCTAAATCCGTCAACACCTTCCTTTGTTAACCAATACGTCATGTCTGCAATCATTGCTTTACGCATCTCTTGGTTGTCGTAGTTTAAATCGGCAACGTCTGTCCAATCTGTATCTACAGGATGTACTACTTCGCCTTTATCATTTTGTGTGTAATATTCCGGATTAGTTTTTAACCAAGTATGATCCCAACCTGTATGATTTGGTACCCAATCTAAAATCACATAAATCCCGTTGTCATGCGCTGTATTTACTAAATCTCTAAAATCTTCCATTGTTCCAAATTCTGGATTAATTTTAGTAAAATCAGACACTGCATAATAACTACCTAAGTACTTGTCTTGTTCTGCTTCTGGGAAATCGGTTGCAAACTTACTATCTTCACCTCCTGTAGCTTTACGTTTTGTTTCCGAAATAGGAAAAACAGGCATTAACCAAATGACTTTTACACCTAATTGTTTTAACTGCGGAATATCTTTTGTGAAAGCTTCAAAAGTGCCTTCTGGTGAATATTGTCTGATGTTAGCTTCATAGATAACAGCTGTTTCTAAATCTGAATCTGCTATAGGTTTTAGTACTACTTTTTCTTCTGAAACTACTTTCTTCTCGACTTGACTAGCCTCTTCTTTACAAGCAAAAATTGTTAGGATTACTAGGGATAAGATTATTTTTTTCATTGTGTATAGTTATTAAAGAGCACTTCGACTGCGCTCAGTGTGACATTGGTTGTTTGCTGATTAATTATTTATTTTTTCTAATAAAATGATGTTTGCGTCTGCTACAATTGTAATTGTTCCGTTAGACACAGTAAATGTTTCTCCCGAATAAAAATCTTTAACTGTCGTTCCGTTTTTAAACACCGAAGACACCGTAATAGTTTGTTTTCCTTTAGGCATGTCTAAACCAATAATCACGTCATCTTTAAAATCGCCTTTGGTATACCTTCTACTAAAAAGGTAAGGTGTATTGCTTAGCATGGTATGTTTTCCTGCTCCAACCGAAGGATGATTACGTCTAAACTGTCCTAATTTTTGCCAATGGATTAACAAGTCTTGTTGGTGTGAAAGCTCTTCCCAATTCATGTTACTTCTTAACGTTGCGTCACCAATTGTCCCTTCTATGGTTAAATCTCTTGCAGATTCGTCTCCATAATACACTTGTGACGTTCCAGGAGACAGTAATAATCGCGTTGCAGTTTCGTAGGTTTTCTCTCTGTTTTTATCAAAAGGTTGCCCATCGTCATGAGACGTTAAATAGTTTAACACACCATAACCTTTAAGGTTGGTATGTAATAGGCTATCATATTTTTTAAATTGCTCCTCATACGATTGTTGCGCCGCATTCCATTTAAATTCAAAATTGATTAGGCTATTAAATGCTTTGTCAAAATAGTTGACTTTTTTATCTCCAAAATCAAAAGCGGTTCCTGCCGAAATTCCGAAGTTGTAAACCTCTCCAACCATATAAAAATCATTATCGTCTAAAACCTTATCTGGGTTTTGCTGCTTAAATTCCGCGAAAGCGTTATCACAAACCGACTTAAACTCTTGCCAAACATAAGCTTCTGTATGTTTTACAGTATCCACTCTGTAACCATCAATTCCAAAATCGGTGATGTAATCGCTTAACCATTTCATGATATAAAAACGAGGTGCACGAGGATGACCTGTGGCTTTAAAAAAGGCATCTAGCTCTGCAACTTCTTGGTCATAACGACCTTCGGCTTTCCATTTTTCTACCAATTGTGGTGGTAATTCTACAGCTTCATTGCTTTCTGTTTTTATATCTGGAAGATTTTTAACTAACGTACACGTTACTGTATTATCGTAATTTTTATAGTCACATTGTGGTCCCGTCCTCACCCAATCACTTGGCCAAACAGGATCTTTTTCTGTAACAGGTCCCGTATGGTTAATCACCGCGTCCAATAAAACACGAATGCCTTTTTTGTGCGCCGCATCAACCAAGTTTTGTAGATCTGCTTTGGTTCCTAAATTGGCATCGATATTGGTCCAATCTTTAGTCCAATAGCCATGATATCCGTAAGACAACCCTGTGCCTTCATCTGTTCCTCCATGAATTTGCTCTACAATTGGCGACATCCAAATAGCATTAACACCCAAATTGGTAAAATAACCGTCTTCAATTTTTTGAGTAATCCCTTTTAAATCGCCACCTTCAAAACCACGTAAAACGCCTATTTCTTTTGTTCGACCATAATTAATATCGTTAGTTTTATCGCCATTATTAAAGCGATCCGTTAACAGAAAATATAAGTTTGCTGCTTCCCAAACAAAAGGTGTTTCCATAGTCTTTGGTTTTTGATTTTCGGCTAAATCTTGTGCTTGTTTTGTCTCAGTTTTACAACTGAAAGCAAGCATTGTAATTGCTATTAAAAGTATCGCTTTTTTCATATTATACTTAATATTTTATTTGTGTTTTGCTGCCTTCTGACGTATTCCATTGCACATCAAAAGTTAAAATGTTACTAGTTTGATTATAATTGAAGTCTATTTTTTTTCTGTTGAATTTTATACGCTTCGGGTCCTTTGTAAAATTATGAATCACGACCGTTATTGTTTTTGTCGAAGTAGCATAATTAGAACCAACCGCTGCATCAAACTGAAGCTCTAGCATTTTTTTTGTGGTTTTAGAATCAAACTCTAAAATCTCATATTCTCCTTTTTCAAAAGCATTTTTAGTTGCTCCGTCATCATTATAAAGTGTGCGCTTACTTTCTGAAACCGATGCATCAAAGTAGTAATATAACTCCAATGTGTTTCCGTCATACTCCGCTGTGCTTTGCATTGGCTTTGCGGTAGGAATAAATGCTCCACCACGAACGTATGTTGGAATGCTATTTTCTTCCGTTTTCACGGATAGTGTTTGTCCGCCTTCTACTTTTTTATTCGTATAAAAATCGAACCAATTACTATTTTTCGGAAAGTATACCTCAGCTTCTTTTTGTTCTGATTGTACAATTGGCGTGACTAAAAAGTCATTTCCCCAAAGGTAAGTGGATGCATTGGTCTGCAAATTTGCATTGTCTTCTTCTTCAAAAAATAAGGCTCGCATTAAAGGTGCACCTGTTTGGTTATTTTCGAAAACTAAATTGTAGTTATATGGTAGTAATTTGTAACGCAACTCGATAGACGCTTTCGCTAAAGCTTTTGCTTTATCGCTTCTAAAAACAGGTTCTGCAGGCACTTCTTCTTGTGCATGTGGTCTATAAATTGGCTGAAAAACGCCATATTGCAACCATCGTGCATATAGCTCATCGTCTAAATTATTACCAGCAAAACCACCTAAATCGCTATGCATAAAAGCCAAACCTTGCATTCCCATTTGCAGTGCAATTTCTGGCTGACTTTGTAATCCTCCCCAAGTTCTGTTTACATCTCCAGACCAAGGAATCATTCCAAAACGTTGGGATCCAGAACTACCTGCACGCATTAAAATAAATGGTCTTGTGTTTGGAAAGTTTTGCGTGTACATTTCTTGCACAGATTCTGCCCAATTATGACCATAAATATTATGTACCTCGTCTGCTGTTCCTGTTGCGTGAAGCAATCCTTTAGGATGTACTTCTGGTTCTCCTAAATCTCCCCAAACACCAGAAACACCTAAATTGGCCAAGTCTTTGTAAATGTTTTGAAACCATTTTTTTCCTTTCGGATTATAGATATCAATCAAACCAGTATTTCCAAAATAGAAATCGAAAGTAAACGGATTTCCTATGGAATCTTTAGCTAAAACATCTGCTTTTACCGCTTCGTCCCAACGATTAGAAGTCGTTAATACAAACGGTTCTGTGACTAAAACCGTTTTCACATTATTGTCTTTTAATCCTTTTATCATTTGTTTCGGATTAGGAAAAGAATCGCGATCAAACGCTAGATTTCCCATAGTACCTTGAATGGTTTTTCCGAACCAAAAAATATCGATAATAATAGCATCTAATGGAATGTTCTCTTCTCTAAATTTTTCTACAGTAGCAGTTACTTCTTCTTGTGAATGGTATCCAAATCGACTAGAAAAATTACCCAAAGCCCAACGTGGTGGCATTGGTTGTGTCCCTGTAAGCTGAGTATAGTTTTTAGTAAGATCTAACCAAGAATCGCCTACTACTACTTGATAGGTTTTTCTACCAGAAATAGTTTCATACGTGAGTATATTATCTGCTTTGCTATCTAAATCTAAAAAGCCAATAGGTGCATTATCAAAATGAATTAAATAATTGTTGGAAGACACTACCATTGGCATGGTGTAATTCATTAACTCGCTACGATCTTCATAACCATAATGTGCTTTATTGTATAACTCTAAACGATTCCCTCTACGATTCATACCTAGAGCTCTTGCGCCTCCACCATATAAAACTTCATCTGATTTTAAGTTAAAACTAATAGTTTCAAATGCATCCGTTTTTTGATAACCATTTTTTACAGAAGTGACTTCTTTACCATCTTTCCAATACGAAATATGAAAAGGTGTTTTTGTGATTTTTACTGTTAATTTTTCAGATTGAAAACTAATCTCTGAAGCTGTTTCATTAAATTTTACATCAGAAAGTACTTTATCTAAAACAACCGCGTGTGACTTTTTATCAAACACTTCTCCTGTTGGTAAAAATGTAGTTTCTATTATTTCAGGATGGTAAAAATGCATTTTATAACTTCCGTCTGAAACCTGAATATGTAATTGATTATCTTGAAAGCGCGCTGTTTTGAACTCTCTTTTTTTAATAGCATCTGCAAACAACCAAGTAATAGCTTCCTCAAAATTGTTTTCCCATAAAGCCTCATTATGTTTCCCTTCTGGAACGACTTTAGACTGAATGTTTTCTTTAGGAAATCCGTTTTCGGTTAAAATAGAAATCATACTATTCATGTCTGTAACGGTTTGGCTAATTTCATTAAAACCTGCGTTTTCGCCTTCTTTTCCACCAGCCAAAAAGTACATTTTCGTGTCTTTAATATTGGCATGAGATACCGTAAATGGTTTTACTGCTGGCGCAAACCAAAATGCAGGAGAATACACGCCAACTTTACCAAAAACCATTGGGTATTTTAAAGCAGCATAATGCGAAATCAATCCACCCATGGAACTACCAAAAATAGCTGTATTGGATTTGTCTTTTTTAGTATTGAAATTAGTATCGATATACGGTTTTAATGTGTTTACAATAAAATCTACATAAGCTTCCCCTTCGCCTCCACCATATTCTGGATGTGTCCAAGGAGAATATTCATCTAAACGTTTAGATTCTCCATTATCTACAGCTACCACAATTAGTTTTAGGTTTTCTTTAAATAGTTTATCTAGAATTTCATCTACTTTCCACTCACCATATGTAGACGTACTGGCATCAAAAACATTTTGTCCATCGTGCATATACACTACTGGATAATTTATTTTAGACGTTTTATAATCTGCTGGTAAATACATCCAAACGCGACGTTTTCTGTTTAGCTGTGGTATGTTGAAAGTTTCGGATAAAACAGTAACATTTTTTGAAGCTGTTGATGCTTCCTGAAGATCAAATAAATGACCCCAACCTGCGATTTTTACTTTTAATGTATCGTTTGATGTCGTAAACTTATGGATACGATTATCTATTTTTAATCCTTTATTTGTACTTTCGGAAGTCTCCCAATTCCCTAAGGTAAACTTGAATAAAATGCGTTGTTCTGTTTTAGGAAGTGTTATTTGATACTGTCCATTTACTTGCTGTAATTGGTAATCCTTATGTCCTCCAGACCAACCTTCAAAATCTCCTGAAATAAATATGGAAGCCTCTTTTGGTGTGTCTTTTGGAAGTTCTTCAACTATAATTGTAACCTGAGCAAAGGTGAATTGAAATAGTAAGAAGGATAGTATGTATAATATTTTTTTCATTACGATGGAGACCTCTCGACTGCGCTCGAGGTGACATTTAATTTATAATTTAGTAGATAATAGTAAGCTTCCTCTTTCGTTTAAGATAATTTCATCTTCCCAAACAAACGTTTCATTAGTTACTATGTTTTTTAATGTTTTGCCTTGTAAACCAACTTCTTCAAAACGTTTTAAATCTAAAGTAATTGGTTCGTTATTTTTATTAATGATATGTACAACGGTTTCACCTTCAATCACTCTAAATAAGAAATACGTTCCCATAAATGGAGCAAAATGAATGGTTTTTCCATTGTGTATAGCATCACTAGATTTTCTGTAATTCAATACTTTTTTAAGGAATAACTGCATGTCTTTTTGCGCATCTGCTAAACCTTCTCCTGAAAATGCATTTATAGCATCTCCTTGCCAACCTCCTGGAAAATCGGTACGAATTAAACCATGATCGCCAGGTTTTTCAAAATCGTTCATTAAGATTTCTGTTCCGTAATACAATTGCGGAATTCTAGGTAGAGTAAGTAAATAACTTAATGCCATTTTGGTATTTGGCACATCACCTTTTAGCTGTGTAAAAATGCGACTCATATCATGATTGTCTGGAAATGCCATAATATCTTTTGGTGATGCATACGCAAAATCGTTTGCTAAACCTTCATATATTTTCACCAAACCAGTGTCCCATTTTTCGGCTTCGTTTAAAGCATCTACCGTATTTTTTTGCATAGCAAAATCCATAGTCGATCTTAAATTAGAATCGTAACCATCTTTATTGTCATGACCTTCTTGCCAATAGGCAATTAATAACGGATTGGTACTCCATTCTTCACCAACAATACTAAAGTTAGGATACTCATTCATGATTGTTCCTGCCCAATTAGACATAAATGTTTTATCAGGATATGGATAGGTATCTTGACGAATTCCGCTAAGATTTAAGGTTTCTACCCACCAAATACTATTCTGAATAATATAGTTTGCCATAAACGGATTACGCTGATTTAAATCTGGCATTGTTGGTACAAACCAACCTTCAGCCATTTCTTTTTTATCACGTTTGGCTGCATACAAATCTTGATTACTTGTACGTCTATGATTAGAGTTATTTAATGGTTTATTATTCTCAAAACTGTCTTGTTGGTTCACCCAATCTTTAAATGGTAAATCTGGCATCCACCAATGTTCACTTCCGCAATGATTAGCCACTTGGTCCATGATTAAACCTATACCTTTTTCTTTAGCTTTTGCTGCTAATTCTTGGTATTCTTCTAAACTTCCGTAACGTGGATCTACTTGGTAAAAATCGGTCATTGCATAACCATGATACGAAGACCTTTCCATGTCATTGGTTAATAAAGGACACGACCAAATTTGGGTAAAACCCATTTCTTGAATATAATCTAAATGCTGAATAATGCCTCGTAAATCACCTCCATGACGTGCATAATCGTCTTTTCTATTAATGGTTTTCTCCTTTAAATCTTCCTTTATATCATTAGAAGTATCTCCATTTGCAAAACGATCTGGAGTGATTAGATAAATAGCATCTGTGCTATCAAAACCTTGGTAATCGGCAGCTTCTTTTAAGCGTGCTTTTACTTCGTAAGTTTGAACTAGTTCCTTTTCTTCATTAAATTTAAAATGAATATTGAATGGTCCTGCTTTTGTACTTTCTAAAATATTTAGATCTAAAAACAGATAATTAGGACTATCTGCTTTATGCACTTTTTCTATGGAAACTCCTGCATAATTTATACTAGGTGTTGCTTCCGAAATGTTTGGATGCTTCACCAATAATTGTACTTGTGTATTATTAAAACCAGTCCACCAATGTGGAGGTTCGATACGCTCGATATCGTTTTTAACTTCGGTTACAACTTCAGAAGTTGTTGTTTTTTTGGTTCCTTTTTGGCAAGAAAAACTAACACTAATTAAAATTACTAATGCTAGTGGAATTAATTTTTTCATCTTAATTAGTGTGTTTAGTTTTAAATTTTCACCAAGTTATTTGGTGATACTGTTACCGAATTATCATATACTTGAATGTTTAGGTCTGTATTTCCTTCTAACTCAAAAGTCGTTTCCGATTGTGATACATTCACTTTTAAAATTTGATCTCTAAAGTTTACTTTAAACGAATACGCTTCCCATTCTTTAGGAATACGAGGTTCAAAATTCAGTATATCGTTTTTAACACGCATACCACCAAAACCTTCCACAATACTCATCCAGGTTCCAGCCATACTTGTAATATGCAAACCTTCTTCAACCTCTTTATTATAATCGTCTAAATCTAAACGAGACGTACGTAAATAGAAGGTATACGCTTGCTCCATTTGGTCTAATTTAGCAGCTTGAATACTGTGTACACAAGGTGAAAGTGAACTTTCATGTACTGTAAATGGTTCGTAAAAATCGAAATGACGTTTTAATTCTTCGGTTGAAAATTGATCTTCAAAGAAGTAAAAACCTTGTAACGTATCTGCTTGTTTGATGTATGGCGAACGTAAGATTCTGTCCCAACTCCATTTTTGGTTTATTGGTCTATCTGCTTTAGGTAAATCTGAAACCGTAATTAATTCTTTATCTAAAAAGCCATCTTGTTGTAAGTACACTTGGTGTTTTTCAGAATAAGGAAAAAACATATTATCTGCTACTTTTTTCCAAGTATGTAACTCTTCGTGAGTAATCTTTGTTTTTCCAGCAATACGCAAATAATCTTCGTGATGACCTTCTTTTACTTTTTCAATTTGCTCTAAAGCATAATCAATACACCATTTAGCTAAATAGTTGGTATAAAAGTTATTATTGATGTTGTTTTCATATTCATTAGGACCTGTAACACCTAAAATAACATACTTATTTTTGTCTGTAGAAAAGGTTGCGCGTTGTTGCCAGAATCTAGCAATTCCGATAAGCACTTCTAATCCCATTTCTGGAATATAGCTGTAATCTCCTGTATAACGATAGTAGTTAAAAATAGCAAAAGCGATAGCTCCATTTCTGTGAATTTCTTCAAATGTAATTTCCCATTCATTATGGCATTCTTCACCATTCATGGTTACCATTGGGTATAATGCTGCTCCGTTTTTAAAGCCTAATTTCTCTGCATTTTCAATCGCTTTTTCTAAGTGATTGTAACGATATTGCAGTAAGTTTCGTGCTACTTGTTGGTCTTTAGTAGCCATATAAAAAGGAATACAATACGCTTCGGTATCCCAATAGGTACTTCCACCATACTTTTCTCCTGTAAACCCTTTTGGACCAATGTTTAAGGTAGAATCTTTTCCTAAATAGGTTTGATTTAATTGGAAAATATTAAAACGAATACCTTGTTGTGCTTTTACGTCTCCATCGATTGTGATGTCTGACATTTCCCAAATTTTTGACCAAGCCTCTTTTTGATTATTTAAAAGTGCATTGAATCCTAAATTTGAAGCAGTATCTAATACTTTTTTAGCTGCTGAAACTAACTGATTCTTATCGTGATTTCTATCTACTGTATAACCACCAAACTTTTGGATGCTTGCAGTTTCGCCCGCATTTACAGAAACTGTATACGTAAACGAAACAGTGTTTGCTTGTTTATCTACATTTGGTGTTTGTTCTTGTTTTGTATTATTTACAAAAACCGAAGACTGCATAAATGTACAAGTATGAAAAGCCGTTTTCATGGTTTTGGCTTCAATAAATGCTTGCTCGTTTTCTGTACTTACGTTTAAAGTATCCCAAAATTGGTCGTCCCAATTGGTATCTTCATTTGTAATACCTGAATCTAAATACGGTTGAAACTTAATAGTCGCTTCTCCATTTAAAGGTTTTACTTGGTAATTTATAGCTCCAACTTCATCTAAATCTAAGCTTAAAAAACGAAGTACTTTCACTTCAATTTCTAAATTATTTTGAAGCGTTGCAGTAAACGATCTAGACAACCAACCTTCTTGCATGTTAAGTTCTCTTCTAAAATTAGATACAGAAACACAGGTGTTTAAATCTAGTTGTTCGTCATTAATCTCTACATTAATACCTATCCAATTTGGTGCATTTAATACTTTAGCAAAATACTCTGGATAGCCGTTTTTCCACCAACCAACTCTGGTTTTGTCAGGATAATAAACGCCTGCAATATAGCTTCCTTGAAAGGTTGGACCTGTGTATTGTTCTTCAAAATTAGCACGCTGACCCATTGCACCATTTCCGATGCTGAATAAACTTTCTGAAGACTTAACGCGATCTGCATCAAAACCTTCTTCAATTATGGACCAATTGTCTGGTTGTATATAATCTTGATTCATTTTCTTATATTTTTTTTGATAACAAACACTTCGACTACGCTCAGTGTGACAATCAATATTTTTATCTATTTATTAATTCTTCTATAAAGCTGTTTTCTATTTCAGTAAAATCTGAAAAGATATAATCAGCTTCATGTAGTACCTCTTTTTCGCCTATACCAATAGAAATCATATTTGCTGTATTTGCAGCTTGAACACCAGCTACAGAATCTTCAAAAACAATACAATCTTCTGGTTTCATGTTTAAATGCTTTGCTGCAATTAAAAACACTTCTGGATCTGGTTTCGCTTTACTTACATCGTTACCATCAACAATAGCATCAAACTTTGAAAGTAAATTGACTTTTTCTAAAATTGGTCGTGCATTTTTGCTTGCAGACCCTAAAGAAATTGGCTGTTGTTTTTCGATTAAATAATTTAATATTTTTGGTACGTCGGGTAAGATTTCTTCATCAGTCATTTTTTCAATGAAGCTTAGATACTCTTCATTTTTTTTACCCATTAATGATGTAAATAATTCTTCTGAAATGGTTTTATTTCCCCATTCTAATATTTTTTCTAATGATTTTACTCGGCTAACACCTTTAAGTTGTTCGTTTTGCTCGTGTGTAAAATCTATATCAATACTTTTTGCAAGGTTTTGCCATGCTAAAAAGTGATATTTTGCAGTGTCTACAATGACACCATCTAAATCGAATATGAATCCTTTTTTATTCATTTTTTAAATTTCTTCTGCTTGATATGAGATTGCGTTTTTATTTGTGATTAATAAGTTGCAAAGACCTGCAATTATTAAACTAATTCCTGCAACTGTCATAGCATTTATAGTTTCTTCTCCTAATAAACTTGATATAAAATTAATACCTCCAAGTGCTGCGATAATTTGTGGGATTACAATAAACATGTTGAATATTCCCATAATTACACCCATTTTTTTTGGATCTACAGAACTAGATAACATGGCATAAGGCATTGATAAAATACTTCCCCAAGCAAAACCAATAAGTATAAAGCAATACTTTAGGTGTTCTGGTGAAGCATAATTCATTAACAAAAATCCTACACCACCTAACATTAGTGATACCATATGTACTAGCTTACGGTTAATGCGCCTTTTGGCTGTATATAGTACTAATAATAAAGCAAAAGCCATAGAGGATAACCCATACACACCCATTGCTGAACCTACTAAATTTGATGATTTTTGAAACGCTGTATTTTGTGTATCAAATGCAGCTTTTTGCACAGTATCTGCCATATCAAAAGCACTTTCTATTGGAGCTGGTGTATTAAACACGTGCTCTGTAAGTGCTGGATTGGCTAAACTCCACATGGTGAAAAAGGCAAACCAAGAAAAGAATTGGATGACTCCTAATTTTTTCATGGTTAAAGGCATGTTACCAATATTATTTAAAATATCAGGAATGAAGTTGTTTTTCTTAGCTTTCTCGCGCTCAAACTCTTCCATGTCTTCTGGAGGATATTCTGTTGTAGTAAATACAGTATAAAGAATACTTAGTAAAAACACGAATGCACCAATTGCAAAAGCTATTTTAACTGAGTCCGTAATTACACCAGAGTCTGCAGAATCGCTAACTCCAAATTGCGACACCATCCAAGGTAAATTACTAGCAACCCAAGTACCAATACCTATAATTAAGGTTTGTACAACAAATCCATAAGACCTTTGAGAGTCAGGTAATTTATCTGCCACTAAAGCCCTAAAGGGTTCCATAGACACATTTATTGAAGCATCCAGAATCCATAAAAATCCTGCTGCTACCCAAAGTGCTGGAGAATAAGGCACAAAAAATAATGCTAACGAACTTAAGATAGCTCCAATTAAGAAAAACGGTCTACGTCTTCCCCATTTAACACTCCAAGTACGATCACTCATGTAACCAATTATTGGCTGAACCAATAAACCAGTTAAAGGTGCTGCAATCCATAATAATGGGATTTCATCTTTACTTGCTCCTAATGTTTGAAATATTCGAGACATAAAGCCTCCTTGTAATGCAAAACCAAATTGAATTCCTAAGAAACCGAAACTCATGTTCCAGATTTCCCAAAAGCCAAGGGTACGCTTTTTCATAAATAGTAAGTTTAAATTATTACTATTTTGACAAGCTTTTACTTATCAAAACTATATTACCTGAGAAGTAAAAATATATGTTTTGATTGGCGTAAAGATATAAAAGATTTTAAATGAGCAATGTTAAATTTTTATTTTGTGGATGCGCGTTCAATTAATTCGGTTTCAATAACTACGGTTTCGTAGATGTCTTCTTCGTCTTCTCTTTCTAAATTATTTATCAATAATTCGGCTGCTTTTTCGCCTATTTTCTTACCATGTTGACTGACTGTAGTTAAAGTAGGAACAGCATGTTTAGACAATACACCATCTGTAAAACCAACAATTTGCAAATCGTCTGGAATGGTTAAGCCTAACTTTCTAGCAACCTTCATGGTTGTAATAGCATACAGCTCGTTTACAGCAAAAACACCATCAATTTTTTTATTATTTTTAAATAAGTTTTCAATTTCAATTTCTAAAGAATCCAAATGATCTTCGGACAACAATTGATCATGAACCTTTAATATTAGACTTGCTTTTGGATCTATTTTATGATCTTCTAAAGCTTCTAAATAGCCTTGAGTCCTTAATTTACCTACACTTACATAATCTTTAGTTGTTACAATCGCTATGCTTTTACAACCACATGCAATTAATTTATTAACTGCTAATTTTGCTCCTTCAGTGTCATCAACTATTACCTTATCACATTTAATTTCGTTTACAACACGATCAAACATTACAATTGGCATACCTTGACTGATAGTTTCAGTAAAATGATGATAATCTTGCTGTTGTAAGGTTTCTTTAGCAATAGACAATATAAAACCATCTATACTACCATTAGCAAGCATTTCCATGTTAATGACCTCTTTAGCAAAGGACTCGTTTGACAACCCTACAATAACATTATAACCTCTTTGATTTGCTACAGCCTCAATACCACTAATAACTTTTGAGAAAAAATGATGCACGATTTCTGGAATAATAATTCCAATAGTTTTTGTCTTCCTATTTTTTAAGCTAAGTGCAATGTTGTTTGGTCTGTAATTATAAAACTTAGCAAATGCCTGTACTTTTTGGCGTGTATCCTCACTAATCTCTATGCTATTTCTAAGTGCTTTGGACACTGTCGATATTGATACATCTAATTCTCTTGCTATTTGCTTTAAGGTTATTTTTTTTTTCATAAGTGTATTAAAAATAGAATGCTTGATTAAGATTTATCAAATATAAGGGGTTAAACTTATTGGATTAAGTCAAATATCCATTAAAAAATGACGATAATTCATTATTTAGTAGTCATTTATCTTAAATACTCAAAAAGTTGTCAACACGAAAACGTTTTCGTTGCTTGATATATAAGAGGTGACAAAATATTAACATAAAATTTACATAGATTTATCATCGAGAAGTAAAAATATACATTTAAAATTTAAACTAACTTAATATTATTGTATGAAAACAATTTTTAAAAGGCTTCTATTAGCTTTACTGTTTTTGCCAACAATTATACTTGCACAAAGTACAGTTACTGGGACAGTTACAGAACAAGCTACAGCCTTACCAATACCTACGGTTAATGTTATAATTAAGGATACATCCAGAGGAACAGCTACGGATTTTGATGGTAATTATACATTAGAGGTTAATAATGGAGATGTATTAGTCTTTTCTTATATAGGCTATTTAACTCAAGAAATTACTTACAATGGACAATCTAATATTAATGTAGGTCTAGTAGAGGACGCTTCGCAATTAGACGAAGTCGTTATTATAGGATATGGTAGTGTTAAAAAAGAAGACCTAACAGGATCTGTAGATGTTGTTACGTCTGAAGATTTTAATAAAGGAGCCATAACGTCTACGGATCAACTGTTACGTGGTAAAGCAGCAGGTGTGAGAATTACAGATAGTGGTGGATCACCAGACTCTGCTCCAACTATTAGAATACGTGGTGGTGCCTCTTTATTTGCGGATAACAGTCCATTAATTGTAATTGATGGTGTTGCTCTTGGAGGTCAAAATCCAGCTGGAGTTTCAAACCCTTTATCATTAATTAACCCAAATGATGTAGAAAGCTTTTCTATATTAAAAGATGCCTCTGCAACTGCTATTTACGGTTCTAGAGCATCAAACGGAGTTATCATTATTACAACTAAAAAAGGAACTTCTGGCGAAGCAAAATATACATTTTCCACTAATGTATCAGTTGATAGTGCAGGTGAAGGTTTAGATATGATGAATAGCGAAGAATATGTTCGTTTTATTAAACAATATCATCCAACATACCAATCAGAATTAGGAGTACCAGTTGGAGAAGTTTCAACTACTGAACCTTCTAGCATTATCCAGGTTAACATTTATGATACCGATGGAAACATTACAGGTACAGAAAACAGAGCTATTTATGATACTAATTGGAGAGATGCTATTTTAAGAACTGCTATTTCAACAAATACAAACTTTAGCGTTAGAGCAAATCTTGGAGGTGTATTACCTTTTAGAGCATCTGTAGGTTATAGTGATTTAGAAGGTGTTGTAAGAACAGACGATTACAAACGTTATAGTGCTGCCTTTAAATTATCTCCAAAATTATTAAATGATAATTTAAAAATTGATGCCAATGCTAAATTAACTTTTGTAGATAAAAATGCTACAGATGCAGGTGGAGCACTAGGAGGAGCAATTGTTTTTGACCCAACAAAACCTGTGTATGATAATAATTCGATTTTTGGTGGTTATTATACCAACACCGCTTTAGATGGTACAAGATTATTAATTGATGGACAATCAAATCCATTAGCGCTTTTAGAGCAAAGAGAACGACCTGAAAGAGCTTACAGATTTTTAGGAAATGTAGAATTTGATTATACCATGCCTTTTTTACCAGAATTAAAAGCGGTTGTAAATGTTGGATTAGACGCATCACGTTCTAAAATAAAAGAAAGCTTTGAAAATAATGCAATTTCTGCTTTTGGTATAGATACAACTAACGGTAACGCTGTTGTCTTTAATCCAGGAACAAGCTACAGAGAAAGACAACACATAACTAATGCAACCTTCGATTCGTATTTACAATACGCTAAAGAAATCGAGGAAAGCTTTATAACAAGATATGATGTGCAATTAGGTTATTCTTACCAAAATTTTAAAACTGATGGTAATAGTGATCGTTTTCGTAACAACGTGGACACTGGTTTTAGAGAAGTAGATTTTAATCCAGAAAATCCTAATAACAGATATTATAATGATCAAAATTTACAATCGTTTTTTGGACGTTCAAACATTAATATTCTAGACAAGTATTTAGTAACTGTATCTTTAAGAGCAGATGGTTCGTCATTTTTTGTAACCGATGATGTTTGGGCAGAAGAAGCTTGGGGGTTTTTTCCAGCAGCAGCTTTAGCTTGGAAAATAAAGCAAGAAAACTTTTTAAAGGATGTTAAGTTTGTAAACGACCTAAAATTAAGATTAGGTTATGGTAAGACTGGACAACAAAACATTGCAGGTGCAGTTGGGACATACTATCCTACTAGTCCACTTTTTGCTGTTGGGTCTCAAAACAGTCAATACCTTCCAGGTGCTAATTTATATTCGGCATTACCATTTCAAACAGGTTTAACTTGGGAAAAAACGTCTACTTACAATCTAGGCTTAGACTTCAACTTCTTTAAAAACAGCATAATTAGTGGTTCTTTTGATATCTTTAAAAGAGAAACAACAGACTTATTAACAGATGCTTTAATTCCGCCAGGACAAGGATTAACAGATTCTTTTATTAAAAATGTAGGGTCGACAGAGAGTGAAGGTTTTGAACTTAACTTAAACTTAAACCCTATTCAAAATGAAGATTTCAACCTATCATTTAACGGAAACATTAGCTACGCTACAACAGAAGTTACAGATTTAGGTGGAATAAACACTTTAAGAATTGGAGGAGGTCTTTTAGGGACAGGTTCTAATTTGTTTTTTAATAAATTAGGAGAAGAGCCTGGTTTAGCAGGAGTTTTCAAACAAGTTTATGATGCTTCTGGAAATCCAATTCCTGGTGCTTTTGTAGATTTAAATGGTGACAATCAAATAACTGAAGATGACAAATACTTTGAGGCTTTAGCACCTAATTGGACGTTTGGTTTTGGTTTAAATGTTAATTACAAAAACTGGGATTTATCAGCTAGTTTTAGAGGACAGTTAGACGGAAAACTTTATGACTTTAATGAATTAAGATACGGTCATACAGGTAGTGCAGAGCCAAACAACAACACAAGTATTACAAATGTTTTAAACTTTTATGATGGTGCAGCCAATCCTGTATTTGATGAAGTTATTGGTAATACACAGTTTTCAGATTACTTCCTACAAGATGCATCATTTTTAAGATGTCAAAACATTGTTGTAGGTTATAACTTTGATAGTAATTTTATTAAAAACACAAGTATGAGAATATATGGATCGGTTAACAATCCATTTATTATCACTAATTACGAAGGTCAAGATCCAGAAAATAATGGTGGTATTGATGGTGCTTTCTATCCAAGACCTACAACAATTAGTATGGGTGTGAATATTGATTTTTAAAAAACTATGAACATGAAAAAAATAATATTAACAGTTTTAGGGCTAGCGTTATTTACAACACTATCGTCTTGTGTTGATGACCTTGACACAGCGCCTAAAGTAGAATTAACTTTGGAACAATTATTAGAAAATGATCCAAATGCTGTAGAAGGTATTTTATCTAGATTATATGCATCATTTGCATTGTCAGGTCCAAGTGGTCCTGGTAGTTCAGATATAAGTGATGATCCAGGAGAATCACCTTTCTTAAGAGGAATTGTAAATTTACAAGACTTTACTGCAGACGGAATGAAAAATCGTTGGGGAGATGATGGTTTAGACCAACTAACAACAACCTCAGAATGGACAAGTAATAATAAGTTTTTTAGATATTTATACAACAGAGCTTATTACACAATCCCACAATGTAACAACTTACTTAACGTATTAAGTAGTGCTAGTACTGATGCTGGCGAGACAGTAGTCTCTGAGGTAAGATTTTTAAGAGCGCTAGCTTACTTTTATGTAATCGATGTTTTTGGAAAAGGTGTTTTAGCTACTGACGAAAACTTTGGCCAATCAGAGCTTTTACCTGAATCTACAAGAGAAGAACTATTTAATTACGTAGAGTCTGAACTTTTAGAAATCGAACCTTTAATAGGAACGTTTAACGGTTACGGAAGAGCAAACACATATGTTGTAGACATGTTATTAGCAAAACTTTATATTAATGCTGAAGTTTATACAGGTACACCACGATATGATCAAGCCTATACCTATGTAAATAAAGTTATTACTGAAGGTGGTTATACCTTAACAGATAACTTTGTTGAAAATTTCTCAGGAGATAATGATATGTCTTCAGAAATTATCTACCCTTTAATTGCAGACCCAATTGTAAGTCAAAGTTTTGGAAACACAACTTATATTGTAAACGGAAACTTAAGTCCAGACACAATAACTATTTCAGAATTTGGAGCAACAGAAGGTTGGCAAGGACACAGAGCCACTAAAGCTTGGTATGGATTATTTGGAGATTTAGATACATCTACAGATGATAGAGCTGATTTATTTTGGACTGAAGGTCACAACTATGAAATGAATGATTATACTGTATGGACTGATGGTTACCCTTCAATAAAATTTAGAAACACAACATTTAATTCCGAATATACTCCTACTAGTTTTTCTGGTACAGATTTTCCTTTATACCGTTTAGCAGACGCTTACCTTATGTATGCAGAGTGTGCGCTTCGTGGTGCAGCTGGAGCAAGTATGACAGACGCACTAAATTATGTTAATTTAGTAAGAACACGTTCAAATGCAACAGCTATTTCAATGGGAGATTTAAACTTAGATTTTATCATTGACGAAAGAGGTAGAGAATTAAACCTAGAAGGACACAGAAGAACAGACCTTATTCGCTTTGGAAAATTCACAGGTGGAAGCTACCTATGGCCTTGGAAAGGTGGAACTGTAAATGGATCTTCAATTCCTGACACATACAAAGTATTTCCAATACCGCAAACAGCTTTAGAAGCAAATCCTAATTTACAACAAAATACAGGTTACTAACTAAATAAAATAACAATGAAAAATTTTAAAATTTTATTACTTGTAGTTATTGCTATGATAGGCTTTAACTCTTGTCAAGAAGACGATGATTTAGTTTTCACAGCAGCTCCAACAGGTGATTTCACCTTTTCAAATTCGTTTTTAGAACAATATGTTTTAACATCTCAAGCGTCTGGTAACATCGCAGAAAGATTTACATGGGATGATGCCAACTTTAATGTAGCTACCAACACCAGTTACGAACTACAACGTTCATTAACTGGAGATTTCACAGATATGGTTGTAGTAGAAACAACAAGTGCTAATGAGCTAGCTGTGACTATTGGAGACATGTTATCTATTGCTGAAGAAGCAGGTTTAAATAACGATCCTGCAACACCAGAACAAAATGCTGGAAGCATAACTTTTAGATTAAGAGCTTATGTTGGTGATACTGGTAATGGGACAGAATTAATGTCTTTTCCACAAGTATTAAACGTTTATTTACCGCCTGTTACTAATGGTGGTGGTGGATCTGGAATAGAACCATCTATTTGGGGAGTTGTAGGATCTGCAGCTAACGATTGGGGAGCTGCTGGTCCAGACTTACCATTTTACACGACTTCTGATCCTGACGTTTTAGTTGCTTATGTTAATTTAAAAGATGGAGAGATTAAAATTAGACAAAGTAGTGATTGGTCACTACCTAATTATGGAGATGCAACTTTAGATGGTGTTTTAGACACAGACAACGATAATAACATTGCTGTTACAGCTGGCGATTACAAAATTGTATTTAATACCTCTACATTAGATTATACCATTGAAGCGTTCTCTTACGGAATTGTTGGTTCTGCTTACAATGACTGGGGAAATGCTGGACCTGATGCTAAATTTCATTACGACTACACTACAGATACATTTAAAGTAGGTGTAAGATTAATAGATGGTGAAATGAAGGTTAGATTTAACCAAGATTGGGGATTACCTAACTATGGTGATGCAACACTTGATGGTGTTTTAGATACTGATAGCGACAATAATATTGCTGTAACTGCTGGATTCTATTTAATGACTATAAATCTAAACGATTTTTCTTACACCTTAGTACCAACAGATTTATGGGGAGTTGTAGGTTCTGGTTATAATGATTGGGGTAATGCAGGTCCTGATGCTACTTTTACACCTTTAACAGACACACAATGGTTAGCAGAAAATGTGACATTAATTGATGGAGAAATTAAAATACGTTTAAGTGAAGATTGGTCTTTAATTAACTATGGAGATGCAACATCAGATGGTGTATTAGATACTGATAACGATAATAACATAGTTGTAACTGCTGGAGTTTATGATATCAAACTAGATTTTACAGATCCTGATGCTCCAACATATGTATTTATAACTAAATAATAATTAATTTGATTATTAAATAAGAGGCAGCATCCAATTTGGTAAGCTGCCTCTTTTTTTAAAACTAACTTCGCTATGAAAAAAATTATTTTTTTATTTTTTTTGCTATGTCAGATTACATTGGCGCAGCAACAAAATGTAACTTACAATGTTACTCCTTCTGTAATTGAAGAAGACCAACTGGTAACACTAACTTTTAATGGTAGTAGTATTAATGAAGCAACTTGGAATGTTGTTAATAATGAACTGTATTTATGGTCTTGGTCATATGATTTAAACTTAACTAATCAGCAAGACGCACCAAATAATGGAGATTGGACAGACTCTTCAAACACAACAACGCCAAACCTATTGACTTATAATTCAGGAAGTGACACCTACTCTATTTCATTTATACCACAAGACTTTTATAGCAGAACAGGAATTGGACGTATTGGATTTCTTTTAAAAGCTAAAGACGCTTCAGGAGACAAAAAATCTCAAGATATACTTGAAGATGTTGGTTCATTTCAAGTAATATTAACGACTCCAGAAGACAATTCAACAACAATTATAGATACTGGAAGTAACTTTGACATTTCTGCTAATAATACTGGTGGTAATGCTAATTACGTTTTAAGTGCAGACGGAACAACTATTCACACTCAAAATGGCGTGTCTGTATATAACTTCCAAGACACAGCTATTACAATAAACAAAAACTATACATTAGACGTAACAGTTGGTGGGCAAACCAAAACAAAATCATTTTCTGTAGTAGTAGATCCTGGTAGTACTTTTGCTATCATGCCAACTAACTATCAAGACGGAATCACTTATGATCCTGCAGATCCTACACAAGCAACTTTAGTATTATATGCACAAGGTAAAGACTTTGTATACGTAGCAGGAAGCTTTAACAATTGGCAGCCTGACAACAGCTACGCTATGAAAAGAGATCCCACTAGAAATAATAAATATTGGATAACATTAACAGGGTTAACTCCAGGTCAAATAGAAACTTATCAATATTGGGTAGTGGACAAAACACCAATAACAAATTCGCCTAAATTAGTTAAGGTTGCAGATCCTTATTCAACATTAGTATTATCTCCTTTTGATGATCCATACATTCCAGCAACTACTTATCCAAATATCCCTACCTATCCTACTGGTCAAGATAGAGAAGTTACTGTTTTACAAACTGGTCAAACAGATTATCCATGGGTAGTTACAGATTTTGAAAAACCTAAAAAAGAGGATTTAGTAATTTATGAAGTCTTAGTTAGAGATTTTGATGCTAATAGAAATTTTCAGGATATAATAGATAGAATAGATTATTTTAAAAATCTAAACATCAATGCTATTCAATTAATGCCAATCATGGAATTTGAAGGCAATGAAAGTTGGGGATATAACACCTCTTTTCATATGGCATTAGATAAATATTATGGTACAGAAGACAAACTTAAAGAGCTTATCGATATTTGCCATCAAAACGGAATTGCTGTAATATTAGACCTTGCACTAAACCATGCATTTGGACGTAACCCTATGGTACGCATGTGGATGGATGATGCAGATGGTGATGGTTGGGGAGAACCAAGTAGTGAAAATCCATATTTTAATCAAGTCGCAACACATAGTTACAGTGTTGGTTCAGATTTTGACCACTCCAACTCTTTCACAAAAGTATATTCAAAAAGAGTGGTAAAACAATGGATTGAAGAATACAAAATTGATGGATTTAGATGGGATTTAACCAAAGGGTTTACTCAAAACGCCTCTTCAGGAGAAACGCAAACCAACGCTTACCAAGCCGATAGAGTTGCAATTTTAAAAGAATATGCAGATTACTCATGGAGTTTGGATGAAGACCACTACGTTATATTTGAACATTTAGGATTTGGCGGAAGTGCTGCAGAAGAAAAGGAATGGGCTGATTATAGAGTAGATGAAGGTAAAGGTATCATGCTTTGGGGTAAAATGACAGATCCTTATAACCAATTAACCATGGGTTATGCTTCAGGAACCGATATTAGCAGAATGGGTCATAAAGACAACAGTCGTAATTATGATGCACCAAGATTAGTAGGCTATCCAGAAAGTCATGACGAAGAAAGACTAATGTATAAAAATGTACAATTTGGAAACAGCACTAATGCTAGCCATAATGTTACTAATTTAAATATAGCTATTAAAAGAATGTCTGCATTAGGTGCAGTATCATTAACCATACCTGGTCCAAAAATGATTTGGCATTTTGGAGAACTTGCTATGGAAAACTCTATTTACACCTGTAATAATGGTAGTGTAAATACGGAAGCAGACGCTATTGACGGTAACTGTAAACTAGATACAAAACCACAACCACAATGGACAAACGGATGGCTTACAGACGCTAACAGAAGTCAAGTATATAATGATTGGTCTAGAATTAACGAGTTAAAGGTAAACGAAGCTGTCTTTGAAGGAGACTATATAATTAACGATAGTAGCAACCCAAATGTAGATACTTTAACACCTAGAATTTACATATTTGACAATGCTTTACCTTCAACCGAATTAAAAAACGTAGTTATATTAGCAAATTTTGATGTAACATCACAAAACGTGACACCAGATTTTCCATATACAGGTACATGGTATGACTTAATGGATCAAAATAATAGTACCTTTATTAATGTAACTAACACTGCAACACCAATTACAATTCCAGCAGGAGAGTTTAGAATATATGGTAATGCAGTTCCACAAAGCCTAAGCACAGATCAATTTCAAATTGCAGATAACTTTAAATTATATCCAAATCCTGCAAAAACATCTTTTAAACTAACCACTAAAATAACAGGAGTTAAAATCTTAGACGTGTCAGGAAAACAGTTAATTGAATACAAAGGAACATTTGATGCAGGACATCAATTTAATATTGACAGTTTAGTTAACGGATTATATATTATACAATTAGAAGACACTAACGGACAAACTAAAATAACCAAACTAATAAAATCTTAAATCAACACTTAAAAACATATAAAAAGCTTCAACTAAATCTTGAAGCTTTTTTATAGTGCATTTTGATACTCAAAAAGATATGAACAAACTTATTAAAAATAAGTGCTATCAGTATTTGGTAATCAAATATATAATCGTAAATTTGCAAACTCTTTTTGAGAGAGGAATGTTTAATAAAAAATAATTAATAACGTGGACACATTAAGCTACAAAACGATTTCAGCAAACAAAGCAACTGTAGATAAGCAGTGGGTTTTAGTAGATGCTGAAGGTCAATCATTAGGTCGTTTAGCTTCTAAAGTTGCAAAACTTTTAAGAGGAAAACATAAGCCTAGCTTCACACCACACGTTGATTGTGGAGATAACGTAATTGTTATCAATTCAGAAAAAATCAACTTAACTGGAAACAAATGGAATGACAAAACGTACATTCGTCACACAGGTTATCCAGGTGGTCAAAGAAGTTTAACTGCTACAGAAATGTTTGGAAAAGATCCAGCAAGATTAGTAGAAAAATCAGTAAAAGGAATGTTACCTAAAAACAAATTAGGTGCAACATTATTCCGTAATTTAAATGTTGTTGTTGGTGCAGCTCACTCACATGAAGCACAAAAGCCAACAGTAATTAACTTAAACGAATTCAAGTAATGGAAGTAATTCACAAAATTGGTCGTCGTAAGACCGCAGTTGCTCGTGTTTACCTATCTGAAGGAAAAGGTAACATTACGATCAACAAAAAAGATCTTAAAGACTACTTCGATACAGCAACTTTACAGTACAAAGTAAACCAACCATTAGCTTTAACAGATAATGAAGGTAACTTTGATATTAAAGTAAATGTATTTGGAGGAGGTATCACAGGTCAAGCTGAAGCTGTACGTTTAGCAATCTCTCGCGCAATGTGCGAATTAGATGCTGAAAACAGATTAATCTTAAAGCCTGAAGGATTATTAACAAGAGACCCAAGAATGGTTGAGCGTAAAAAATTCGGACAGAAAAAAGCGCGTAAGAAATTCCAATTCTCTAAACGTTAATACCTTTGTTGAATTTATTTTCAACACAAAACAAAAAATCAAACAGTTATTGTTGTCCTAGTCTCTTTAAAACAAAAGCGCAGGATTTAGTTTAGCATCTAAATAGTTAAGGCTATTGAATATTATTTTTTCAAGACCACTTAATTATTGCTAATTCAACAGAACGTAAACTATTACAAAATGGCAGTAGAAGTAAAAGAATTACTTGAAGCAGGTGTACACTTTGGTCACCTTACACGTAAGTGGGATCCTAACATGGCGCCTTACGTATATATGGAGCGTAACGGTATCCATATTATAAATTTATATAAAACAGCAGCTAAAATTGAAGAAGCTGGAGAAGCATTAGCAAAAATTGCAGCTTCAGGTCGTAAAATTTTATTTGTTGCAACAAAAAAGCAAGCAAAAGATATCGTAGCTGAAAAAGCAGGTAGCATTAACATGCCTTTCATTACTGAAAGATGGCCTGGTGGAATGTTAACAAACTTTGTTACAATCCGTAAAGCAATCAAAAAGATGGCTACTATTGATAGAATGAAAAAAGATGGTACGTTTTTAACGTTATCTAAAAAAGAACGTTTACAAGTTGACCGTTTAAGAGCTAAGTTAGAAAAAAACTTAGGTTCTATCGTTGACATGACACGTTTACCAGGAGCTTTATTTGTTGTTGACATTAAGCGTGAACATATTGCAATTAAAGAAGCTCAAAAATTAAACATTCCAATTTTTGCAATGGTAGATACTAACTCTGATCCACGTCAAGTAGATTATGTTATACCAGCAAATGACGATGCTTCTAAATCAATTGATAAAATCTTAACGCACGTTACCGATGCTATTACAGCTGGATTAAACGAGCGTAAAGCTGAAAAAGCAGACAAAGATGCAGCTAAAGTAGATAAAAAAGCAGCACCTAAAAAAGCTAAAGCAGCTAAAGACGAAGAAGAATAAAATAACAATTTCAAAACACAAATAAGTCGTTTAATTCTTTTCTTTGTTGAAAACTAATTAAACGACTTTTTTTAAATTATACTTATTATGAGCGAAGTAAAAATTTCAGCAGCACAAGTAAACGAACTAAGAAAAGCTACAGGAGCCGGAATGATGGACTGTAAAAAAGCATTAGTTGAAGCAGGTGGTGATTTTGACAAAGCAATTGACGTTTTACGTAAAAAAGGTCAAAAAGTAGCAGAAAAAAGAGCTGACAGAGATTCTTCTGAAGGTGCTGCAGCAATCAAAATTAACGATGACAACACTGTTGGTGTTGCAATCGTATTAGGTTGTGAAACTGATTTTGTTGGTAAAAACGAATCATTTTTAGCATTAGCTGCACAATTTGCAGATATCGCAATCAACTTTGATACTAAAGAAGATTTCTTAGCTGCAGACTTTGGTGGTATGACAGTTACTGAAAAATTAGTAGAACAAACAGGAGTTGTTGGAGAGAAATTAGAAATTACTGCATTTGAAAAATTAGAAGCGCCTTACGTAGGTTCTTATGTTCATATCAATAAAATTGGTGCATTAGTTGGTTTATCTGAAGCAAACGAAACGGTTGGTAAAGATGTAGCAATGCAAGTTGCTTCAATGGGAGCGTCTTCATTATCTTACAAAGATTTTGATCCTGCATTTGTAGCATCAGAAACTGAAGCTAGAATTGCTGTTATCGAAAAAGATAATATCGAGTTAGGTCGTTTAGGTAAAACACTTAAAAATGTGCCTCAATACATCTCAATGTCTCAATTAACTCCAGAAGTTATGGCTAAAGCAGAAGAAGATGCTAAAGCAGAATTAAAAGCTGAAGGAAAACCAGAACAAATCTGGGACAAAATTTTACCAGGTAAAATGGATCGTTTTGTATCTGACAATACTACTTTAGATCAAGAACAATGTTTATTAGATCAAAGATTCATTAAAGATGAAAAAATGACTGTAGCGGATTACGTAGCATCTCAAAACGTATCTGTAACAGCTTTCAAACGTGTATCTTTAGGATAGAAAACTATTTTTATTTCCGCGTAAGCGAAAATTTAAAATAATTACACATATTTAAAACCACTACTCTATTTTAGAGTTAGTGGTTTTTTTTGTTTAAATTGTAGTGTAAATTCTTTTAAATGAGAAATATATTATTCACATTAATATTCGCAATTTCTATACTTTCTTGTAAAGCACAACAACCTATAATAAGCATAGAAGATGCAACAGCCGAAGAAATAGAAAACGCCTATTATAAAGACACTAATAATATACTTGATCCCTTTGTTGGTACTTGGGTACTAAATGATGGTACAACCTATCTAAAAATTGTATTTCAAAAAAAAATCATGGTAAATACAGGAAATTATTTTGAAGATCTTTTAATAGGCGAATTTCAATATAAAGAGAATAATATAGAGCTAGTAAACACCTTACCCAACCTAACAGACTCAACAATAACTAATGTTTTTAAATATAGCATTAATGGCAATTACTTTATGTTAAATACATCACCTTTTGAAGACTATACAACAGACAACTTTAGAATGAACTTAAGTATGAGCGAACCAAATGGTTGCGTAAGTAATTTAGATGTAAGAGTAGCTACGGAAAACGGACAACAAGCTATACAAATATTTAAGCGAGGCTTTCTTATAACTTTAGAACCAGGTGAGCCAGCATCACCAGAACCTATCATACCAGCAGGTTTTTACTTTTTGATAAAAGAATAAAATTTAATGCTAACTAAACGCAAAACCACTACTCTATTTTAGAGTTAGTGGTTTTTTTATAATTAATTAATCAACTTAGTAAAAAAGCGAACATTTGTGTATTAATAGCAATTTCAGAAATAAAAAATTTATGTAGCTTTGCTAAACTTTCAGAACGACTTATGAAACTTCCATAAAAAACGCTCTAACGCAAGAGAATGATTAAATGGAAGCAACATATGACCCATGAAAAACAATAAATAAACACATGAAATACAAACGCATACTCCTAAAATTATCTGGTGAAGCCCTAATGGGAAACCGTCAATATGGTATTGATCCAGAACGATTATCAGAATACGCAGAAGAAATTAAAGCAGTTACAGAAAAAGGTGTAGAAGTTGCTATAGTTATTGGTGGTGGTAACATTTTTAGAGGTGTTGCAGGTGCCATGAATGGTATGGATCGTGTACAGGGAGATCATATGGGTATGTTAGCAACTGTTATTAATGGTTTAGCATTACAACAAGCATTAGAAGACGCTGGTATAAAAACTAGACTTCAAACAGCTATCAAAATAAACGAAGTTGCAGAGCCTTTTATTAGAAGAAAAGCAATGAGTCATCTTAATAAAGGTCGCGTTGTTATTTTTGGAGGTGGAACAGGTAATCCTTACTTTACAACAGACTCTGCAGCAGTTTTAAGAGCTATCGAGATTGAAGCTGACGTAATCCTAAAAGGGACGCGTGTGGATGGTATATACAATACAGACCCAGAAAAGGATAGTACAGCTATAAAGTTTGACCATATTACTTTTGACGATGTATTACGCAAAGGTCTTAAAGTTATGGATACTACAGCTTTTACTTTAAGCCAAGAAAATGATTTACCAATTATAGTATTTGATATGAATACAAAAGGTAATTTAATGAAGGTAGTTTCTGGAGAAAACATAGGAACACAAGTAAGTTTATAAAATAGATTATTATATTACGTTTAAAATTGGCTCGCTTTTTGAAAGTCATTCAGTATTAAATTATTACAAGCATGAACGAAGACATTACATTTATAGTAGATAGCACAAAAGAAGCAATGGATAAAGCCATTAAGCATCTTGAAAAACAATTTGTAAATATTAGAGCCGGAAAAGCTAGTCCTGCAATGTTAGGTAGCGTAATGGTAGACTATTATGGATCACAAACTCCGTTAAGTCAAGTTGCCAATGTTAACACTCCAGATGGTCGTACAATAACAGTACAACCTTGGGAGAAAAACATGCTACAAGCAATTGAAAAGGCTATCATGATCGCTAACCTTGGTTTTAACCCAATGAATAATGGTGATTTAATAATAATAAGTGTTCCACCTTTAACAGAAGAGCGTAGACGTGATTTAGCAAAACAAGCTAAAGCTGAAGCTGAAGATGCTAAAGTAGGTGTTAGAAGCGCACGTAAGGATGCTAATAACGACATTAAGAAGACTGAAGATGCGTCTGAAGACCTTCAAAAAAATGCAGAAGCAGATGTACAAGCTTTAACAGACAAATACGTTAAAAAAATTGATGACATACTAGCTGCTAAAGAAGCAGAGATTATGACTGTATAAATCTTAAAAGCGACTTAAAAGTCGCTTTTTTTATAACTTTTATCAAAATATACCGTTAAGAGGTTTTAATAAAATATAGTTATGAAGTTTTTAAAATCACTTTGTGTATGTTTGTTTTTATGTGTTAGTATCCTGCAAGCACAAGAGTATGCCTTTATACCAAAAGAGCAACATCGACTAACAGATGAAGAAGTTAAAACAATGGAGTTAGTTATTACACCAGATGTTTTACTTTTTAACGAAAGAGGCAAGTTATTACCCATGTCACAGGTGCAACTAATGACCAACTCAGACTACAAACCGTTATTTTTTGTTGACAACGACAATAAACTAAAGTCAATAGTATTTAAAAGACTAAAAGCAATAAACAATACTATCGCTAAAAATCCTGAAGCTAACTTTACTAAAGGCGAAAAAGCCTATGATTTTATAGCTACAGATTTAGATGGCAACACCTTTAAATTATCAGATTTAAAAGGACAAGTTGTAATATTAAATTTTTGGTTTACAAATTGTGGTCCTTGTATCCAAGAAATGCCAGAATTAAATAAATTAGCAGACAATTTTAAATCTAAAAAAGTAAAATTTTTGGCAATTACTTTTAATCAAAAAGACAATGTCGAGCAGTTTTTAAAAACCCAAGACTTTAAATTTACTATTTTACCAAATGCCAATAACATAATATCGTTATATGGTGTAGGCACCTTCCCGACCACTATTGTAATTAATAAAAAGGGTGAAATTGTAACCAAAGAAGTTGGTTACAGAACTAATATAAAATCTGTACTTACTAAAGCTATTAATGCAGCACTTTAAAACAAAAAAACAAAAGTATTGGTTAGTAATGTTGTGCTTAATTTGCATGACGTTTTCTTGGGCACAAACACCTGAGAAAAACCTAAAAGTTAGTGACACTACCAAATCTAGTGAACTTTTAAAACAAATAGGAAATGGTTTTTTCCCTACCAAAGTATGGAATTTTGACCTAAGGTATCTTATTAAATTTAATCAATACGAAGGATTTAGAACAGGTTTAGGCGGAATTACTAATGATTCGTTTTCTGAAAAATATAGAATAGATTCTTATTTAGTATATGGGTTTAGAGACGATAGTTTTAAATATAAAATTGGTGGTGGTTTTAGAGTAAACGAAAAATCAAAAACCTGGATAAACATTTCTTACATTGATGATTTAAAAGAAACTGGTAGTTCTGACTTTTTAACAGACAGTAGATCTTTTTCATTTTTTGAACCTAGATTGTTAAACATAGATTTATTTCATAAACACATTACATCTGCAATATCTTTAGAACACGAAATTACCGCAAAACTATACTCAAAATCTGAAATAGCAATAAGCAACATAAGACCTACTTACACTTATAGCTATGACTTAGAAGGCAATAATTTTAGCGGATTTGAAACCACTACAGCAAAAGTCGCGTTACAATGGAATCCATTTAACACCACACAACGATCTGACGATGGAGCAGAGAAAACTATTGAAGGCTACCCAAAATTTACACTGCAATACGCAAAAAGTTTTAAAGATGTTTTGAATGCTGATTTCAACTTTTCAAAACTAGACTTTAAAACCATTCATAAAATTAAGCACAGCAAAAACTCCTATACTATAGGAACTTTATCTGCAGGAATAGCACATGGTGACGCACCTTTAACTCACCTTTACCATGCTTACCCAAATAATATAACCAAAGAAACTATTTTACAACGTTTTTCAGTCGCTGGAATTAATAGTTTTGAAACCATGTATTTTAATGAGTTTTTCTCAGATCGTTTTACAACAGTAGTCTTAAAACATTATGTCAAACCATTTGCAATTGCTAAGCGTTTTAATCCACAATTAGTTTTAATTACTCGTTATGCTATTGGTAACATGAATAATATTAACAGACACAAAGAAGTTACGTTTGGGACTCTGGAACATGGCTATACTGAAAGTGGTTTTGAGATTAATAAACTACTATTTGGTTTTGGATTAAGTGCAACTTATAGATATGGAGCCTACCACTTACCTAACCAAGAAGATAATATTGCAGTAAAATTCACTTTTAATATTGCATTATAAACCAAATTTAGCTTAGTAAATACAATGGTTTTACATACCTTTGCTCCGTTTTTTAAAGCATTATGTTAAAACTATTTTCAGCAAATTTTTGGGACGTTGTAGCAAGACTAATATTGCGCAACAAAATAGCTATTCTATTAGGTGTTGTACTTGTTACTATTTTTTTTAGTACACAATGGAAGTACATGCGCTTTACTTACACTGAAGCTAATTTATTGCCTGATGACCATGAGGTCAATATTACTTACAACGATTTTTTAAAAGTTTTTGGAGAAGAAGGTAACTTAATTGTCCTTGGTGTTAAAGACACAACCCTGTTTACTGTAGAGAAATTAAATGCTTGGAATGCACTTTCTGATAGTTTTAGGGAAGCTCCAGAAGTAGAAACTGTAGTTTCCATAAAAGATCTTCAAAAATTAGTTAAAGATCAAGAAAACGAAAAATTTGCATTAGAGCCTTTTATTAAAGACTCTGTAGCTTCAATAGATCAGATTGAAAAACTGCAAGACCAACTTTTTAATCAATATCCTTTTTACGATAATTTTTTATTCAACAAAAAAACTAAAACAGTACGTACTGCTATCTATTTAAAAAAAGATATAGTTAATACTCCTGCTAGAAAGGATTTTGTGATGGAAAATTTAGTTGAAAAAGTTAAAGCTTTTGAGACTAATCAGGGAATGAATGTTCGTATTTCAGGAATGCCATACATTCGCACACTTAATGCTCAAAATATTGTTGATGAGATTAACTTATTTGTACTTGCTGCATTATTAGTAACCTCTTTAATATTCTTTTTATTTTTCAGATCGTTTAGAGCCACCTTTATTTCACTTATCGTAGTCTGTATAGGTGTTATGTGGACACTTGGGATTTTAGGACTGTTGGGTTATGAAATCACTGTATTAACAGCCTTAATACCACCTTTAATTATTGTCATTGGTATTCCTAATTGTATTTTCTTAATTAACAAATACCAACATGAGGTTAAATCTCATGGTAACAAAGTTAAAAGTTTACAACGTGTTATTACTAAAGTTGGTAATGCAACACTAATGACCAACGTGACAACAGCATCTGGTTTTGCAACCTTTATTTTAACAGAAAGCACTCTATTAAAAGAGTTTGGTGTTGTCGCATCACTAAGTATCCTTGCTATTTTTATACTTTGTCTGTTAATCATACCTATTATTTACACCTTTTTACCTTACCCTAAAGAGCGTCATTTAGAACATTTAAACAAAAAATGGATAGGTGGTTTTGTGGATTGGATGGAAAAAATGGTTAGAGAAAAACGCATTACTATTTACATTACCTCAATCGTATTATTAGTGGTTTGCTTAATAGGAATTTTTCAAATTAAAATATCTGGAAGTCTAATTGAAGACATGCCTAAAAAGGCAGAGTTTTTTCAAGATATTCGCTTTTTTGAAGAAGAGTTTGATGGTATTATGCCATTAGAAATCATGATTGACACCAAACGCAAACAAGGTGTCATGAAGTTAGCGACCTTAAAACGTATGAATAAAATTGAGGAGTTTATTAATGAAACACCTGAATTTTCTAAACCAATCTCTGTAGTAGGCTTAGTTAAATACTCTAAACAAGCGTATTATAATGGTAATCCAAAATATTACCAGTTACCAACTAGTCAAGAAAACAGTTTTATATTATCGTACGCAAAAAACTCTACATCAAATGTAGACTTACTTAAAAATTTTGTAGATAGTACAGGTCAATATGCCAGAATAACAACCTTTATGAAGGATATTGGAACCGATAAAATGGAACGTATCCAAGAAAATCTTCAAGATAAAATAGATAATGTTTTTCCGGAAGAACGCTATAATGTTACCATGACTGGTAAAGCATTAGTGTTTCAAAAGGGAACAAAATATTTGGTTAAAAATTTAGCGATTTCATTATCATTAGCTGTGATATTAATATCACTGTTTATGGCTTATATGTTCCGTTCGTTTAGGATGATAATCGTTTCATTAATTCCAAATCTTTTACCGTTAGTCGTTACTGCTGGATTAATGGGATATTTAGGCGTACCAATTAAACCATCTACAATACTTGTATTTAGTATTGCTTTTGGTATATCTGTGGATGACACGATACACTTTTTAGCAAAATATAGACAAGAGTTACAAGCCAATAATTGGAAAATTAAAAAGTCGGTTTATGCTGCTTTAAGAGAAACAGGTGTAAGTATGTTTTATACATCAATAGTACTGTTTTTCGGGTTTTCGGTATTTATAATCTCTAGCTTTGGTGGTACAGTTGCTTTAGGTGCATTAGTATCTGTAACGCTTTTATTTGCTATGTTATCAAACTTATTACTATTACCATCTTTATTATTATCTCTTGAAAGAAGCATTGCCAATAAAGAGGTCCTAAAAGAACCAACAATAAATATCATACCTTCTGAAGATGATGATGACGAAAAATCATTTATTTCAGAAGAAAAATAATATAAAAAGTATATTTTTAATCAAATTTTTTTAAAAATGAATTCATATACAGTCGCTACATTACTTAAAGAGACCAAATTACAAGAAGTACATATAAAAGGTTGGGTACGTACCTTTAGAGCCAATAGATTTGTGGCTTTAAATGATGGATCAACACTACAAAACATTCAATGTGTAGTAGATTTTGAAAAAACTGACGAAGCCTTATTAAAACGAATTACAACAGGTGCTGCTGTAGCAATTACAGGAGATTTAGTGGAGAGTCAAGGAAAAGGACAAAACGTTGAAATAACAGTTACTAAAATTGAAATTTTAGGAGATTCTGATCCAGAAACATATCCAATTCAACCTAAAAAACACAGCTTTGAGTTTTTAAGAGAAAACGCGCATTTACGTACACGTACTAATACATTTAGTGCTGTAATGCGTTTACGTTCGGCTTTATCTTTTGCTGTACACAAGTATTTTAACGACAATGGTTTTTACTACATGCACACACCAATCATAACAGGTAGTGATGCAGAAGGAGCTGGAGAAATGTTTCGTGTAAGCACTTTAGATCAAAAAAATCCACCTTTAACAGAAGATGGAGTAATAGATCACTCAAAAAACTTTTTTGGTAAAGACACAAACCTAACTGTTTCGGGACAATTAGAAGCCGAAACCTATGCGATGTCTTTAGGTAAAGTATACACTTTTGGACCAACGTTTAGAGCAGAAAACTCTAACACTTCTCGTCACCTTGCCGAGTTTTGGATGATTGAGCCTGAAGTTGCTTTTATGGATTTAGCAGGTAACATGGATTTAGCAGAGGACTTTATGAAATCTGTTATTAGTTATGTTTTAGAACATAATAAAGAAGATTTAGAATTTTTAGACCAACGTCTATTAGATGAAGAAAAAGTAAAACCACAAGCTGAAAGAAGTGATTTAAGTTTAATTGAAAAATTAAAATTTGTTACAGAAAACAACTTTAAACGTGTTAGCTATACTGAAGCTATAGATATTTTAAGAAATTCTAAACCTAACAAGAAAAAGAAATTTAACTATATCATTGAAGAATGGGGAGCAGATTTACAATCAGAACACGAACGTTTTCTTGTAGAAAAGCACTTTAAATGTCCAGTAATATTATTTGATTATCCTGCAAACATTAAAGCATTTTACATGCGTTTAAATGAAGACGGAAAAACAGTACGTGCTATGGATATTTTATTTCCTGGTATTGGAGAAATAGTTGGTGGATCACAACGTGAAGAGCGTTTAGAAGTTCTTAAAGAAAAAATGGCTGTTTTAGATATTCCTGAAGAAGAATTATGGTGGTACTTAGACTTACGTAAGTATGGTACAGCAGTACACTCTGGTTTTGGACTTGGATTTGAACGTTTGGTTATGTTTGCAACAGGTATGACTAACATTAGAGACGTAATTCCTTTCCCAAGAACACCACAAAATGCAGAATTTTAATAGCATAAATGACTATAGTGTAACACTAAAGTAATTTTATACCTAAAATATATCTTAAAACAATCTACTAAAATCAATAATGTAGATTGTTTTTTTTATTTTTATCATTATTCTAAAACAAATCATGCTTAAACAATATCTACAGTTTAAATTATCGCAAAAGTTGTCTCCGCAACAAATTCAATTAATGAAATTGATACAATTGCCTACGCAAGCATTTGAGCAACGATTAAAGCAAGAGTTGGAAGAAAACCCTGCTTTGGAAGGTGGTAAAGAAGACAATTCAGACGATTTAGATGATGATTTTGACAACTCTCAAGACGATTATAATGATAATGAAACCATTGATACTGGCGACATTAACGTTGATGATTATTTAAGTGATGACGAAATACCAGATTATAGAACAAGTGTCAATAATTACAGTGCAGATGATGACGAAAAAAGTGTACCATATGCAGCAGGAACATCGTTTACACAACATTTAATCAATCAATTAAACACGTATAGACTATCAGATGACGAAAGAGATATTGCCGAATTTTTAGTTGGTAGTGTTGATGAAAGTGGTTACATACGTAGAGAATTAAGCGATATTGTTGATGATTTAGCTTTTACACAAAGTGTCTACACAGAGGAAGATAAAGTAAAAAAAGTACTTAGGATTGTTCATCAATTAGATCCAGCTGGTGTTGGTGCCAGAAACCTACAAGAGTGTTTAAGTATCCAATTACATCGTAAAGAAAAACAACCTGATATTGTATTAGCAGCAGATATTATAGACAATGCTTTTGATCAATTTACAAAAAAGCATTATAAAAAATTAATGCAAAAATTTGATATTACAGAGTTACAACTTAAGGATGCCATTCATGAAATTGAACGCTTAAATCCAAAGCCAGGAGGATCTTATGCTGGAAACAACAGAATTGTAGAACACGTCGTACCAGACTTTGCAATTAAAATTGTTGATGGCGAGTTAGAGCTTACTTTAAATGGTCGTAATGCGCCAGAATTACATGTTTCTAGAGAATATAGTAACATGATGAAAGGTTATAAAGAAAGTAAAGATAAAAGTAAGTCGCAAAAGGATGCAGTTATGTTTATTAAGCAAAAACTAGATGCAGCCAAGTGGTTTATAGATGCTATAAAACAGCGTCAACAAACGTTATTTGTAACAATGAGTAGCATCATGCACTACCAAAAAGAATATTTTTTAACTGGTGATGAGCGCAATCTAAAACCAATGATTTTAAAAGATATTGCTGACGAGATTGAGATGGATGTCTCAACAGTATCACGTGTTGCTAATAGCAAATACGTAGATACACCTTACGGAACTAAATTGATAAAAGAATTTTTCTCTGAATCTATGACTAACGATCAAGGAGAAGAAGTATCCACTAGAGAGATTAAAAAAATATTAGAAACTGTTATTGAAGAAGAAAGCAAAAAGAAACCTATGACAGATGAGGCATTGGCTAAAATCTTAAAAGAAAAAGGCTATCCTATTGCACGTCGTACTGTTGCTAAATATAGAGAGCAACTAGATATTCCTGTTGCTCGATTGCGTAAAAAAATATAATTACGTAAATCTATCAAGTAAAACTTAGACCTACACTGCTATTAATAAACACTGTTTTTACAGAAATTAAAACGTATTACTTCATGAAATGGCTAATCAAAAGTTTGTCATTTATATTTCATCCTGTAATAATGCCATTATTGGCAGTACATTTCTATTTTAAAAAATCACCAAGATTTATTCCAGAAGAAATTGTTCATGCGAAGTTAATTTCGCTTTCTATACTATCTATAGCATTACCCATATTAGTATATTTTTTATTAAAAACTTTAGGTAAGACTGAAACAATATATTTAAAGACAACCAAAGAGCGTGTCTATCCTTTACTAATTAACTGCCTTATAATTGGTTTGCTAATATTACGCGTATTCCCATTAGATCAAATACCAGAGTTATACTTCTTTTTTGTGGGAATATTAATTTCTAATATCACTTGTTTACTTTTCGCTCTAGCAAAATTTAAGGCTAGTATACATTTAATTGCAACAGGAGGCGTTTTTATGTTTTTTATAGCATTTGCTATTCACTTTAGTGTAAATATAAATGGCTCGTTGGCATTAATGGCAATAATAACTGGAGCTGTAGCATCCTCTAGATTATCCCTAAAAGCACATACACCAAGAGAGTTAATAATAGGTTTATTTATTGGTATTACACCTCAATTAATATTATTACAATATTGGTTATAAGATGTAAAACATTAGACCTACTTTAATAGCAGTCATATCTATAGGTTCTGCATTAATAGTTGCAGTATCAAAAATATCGTTTAGACCATAGTATAGATAAAAATTCCAGGTATTATATCCTGCACAAAAGGTTAATCCATATTGCAACGTATTAAATACATCTGTATTTTTTAAATTAATATTTTCTGGACTTCCTTCAAACTTAGTATTATTAGCTAAAACATAGCCAAATTTTACTCCTGTATAAATCCTCCAAAAACTATATTGAGTTGCTGTAGACGTCCTCCATCTATATTGTAAGGGCATTTCAATAACGTAAGTATTAAATTTATTTTTAGTGTAATCTGTATCATCATTTAACACCGTAAAACCCAGTGTTTTGCTATCTTGGGATATTAGCAAATTTTGATTATATGAATTAACAGACAGTCCTAACCCTAAACCAATAGCCTTGTTACGTCTTTTATTAATAGGCATATCCCTAATAAAACCAAAATGTACACCACTTGAAAAACCATTTTGAGATACACCACTTGGCTTTTTACTTAATAGGTTATAAGTTACACCTAAATAAAACTGATCTTCTCTGTAAAGTGAATCTATTACAGTATTTACTGAGGTAGACTCTTGAGCAACACTAATTGTACTAAACAAAGGGATAATAAATAAAAGCACTAAATATTTCATCTGATACATTTATTGAAATTAAACAGATGTAATCACATCTATTAATCTAAGATAAAAGAAATTAATTATTATAAAAAACAAAAGGTGTTTTGAAAATCAAAACACCTTTTGCTATAAAATTAAGAGTAATACTTATTTGAGTCCACTACCTTTTTTAGTAGTGTAATTAATTTTTAATTGACCAGTTTTACGCAATGCTTGTTCAATATCAGATACTAAACCCATGTTAGTTTCTTTATCAACCTTTAAAGCAGCGATTAATTGTGGCACTTCAGCTTCACGCTTAGAAGCTCTTTCAGCAGCTATAAAAGGTGCAATGTCTTTAAGTTCAGCAAACTTATCGTTTAACTGGATCTTAGCTTCATCACCCATATTTTTATAACTATCACTAGGCTTTCCAGCGTAGATAAACATTATTAAGTTTTTTTGACCTAATTTTTCAGTCTCTGCAGCAGATGGTAAATTGTTTTTAATTTTCAAACTGTTGTCTCTCATTACGGTTGCTACCATAAAAAAGAATAATAGCATGAATACAATATCTGGTAAAGATGCTGTAGATATAGCTGGCAACTCTTTGCTGCCTCCTTTTTTAAATTTTGACATAGTTTAATAATTATTTAGGTTCTGCTTTCGAGATAATTCTAGGATATTTATTCTTAATATTATCAATCTTCTCTTTTAGCTTTTCACTTTTAAATTGAGGTGAATTAGAGTCATCATAACTAGCTTCCATTTCTTTAAAAGAGCGGTTGTATAGTCTTTGTGCTAAACGCTCTCTTAACTCAGTGTAAGCGCTTACTAACTGATCATAAACCACGATAAATGTTTCATAATCTGTAGCTCTAGAATGTGTTATAGAAACGATAGCTTTAGATGGATGGTCAGACGATGCTGGATCCTTTGCTCCGTTACAGTAATCACACTTAGTTCCCTCAGTTCCCTCTCCTGCTCCATTATCAATAAACTTGATAGCTGCAGCTTTAAGGTCTTTAATTTTCATTAATTCTTCTTCAACCAACATTTGGTTGTCTTTGTTCAATTCAACAGTAAAAATGTTTTTCTGTTTAATTTTAACTTCAGGTGGTGGAATATCTGGTGGTAGTTTAGAACTAATACCAGAGTCCACTTCTATAGTTGTAGTAACTAAGAAGAATATTAATAATAAGAAGGCAATGTCAGCCATAGAGCCTGCATTAACTTCTGGTGCTGATCTTTTTGCCATAATTATTTTATTAGTTTTTTAATACCTGAGAATAACATTGCTCCAGCAGCTGCTAAAATTAGTATATAAAAAGCTACTAATCCTGCTCCTACCATTTTAGATTCTCCTTCTGTAGCTACAATCCCATTATAGAAGTATTCTTTAACATCTCCACCAGATACTGCATAAGCAATAACCAATACTAATAAGAATGCTCCCAATCCTATTAATGTATTTTTAAGAGATTTTCCTCCTGTAAATAAATTTTTGAATACAAAAAACACTACAAAAGCTAATACTAATCCTAGAATGATATAAGCAACAATTGCCATAGGGTCTACTATTGAAGTATCTCCATCAAGAGCTGCAGCTTTAATCGCTTCATCTCCTTTAGCAATAATGTTAACTAATATACCAATTCCAGCCAAACTCAATACTAAAGCAACTATTTTTAAAATCTTGTGCATAATCTTTAATTTTTAAAGTTAGTAATTGAGTAAATTATTTCTTGTACTTAGATAACATATCCATTAAGTTAATAGAAGAGTCTTCCATATCGTTAACAATACTGTCTATCTTAGCGATAATGTAATTGTAAAAAATTTGTAATATAATTGCTACAATAAGACCAAATACAGTAGTTAATAAGGCAACTTTAATACCTCCTGCTACTAATGATGGTTGCATATCTCCTGCAGCTTCAATTTTATCAAATGCTTGAATCATACCAATTACAGTTCCCATGAACCCTAACATTGGTGCTAAAGCGATAAATAAAGAAATCCAAGAAACGTTTTTCTCTAATTGTCCCATTTGTACTCCACCGTAAGCAACAACTGCTTTTTCAGCAGACTCTAAGTCTCCATCTGCTCTGTCTAAACCTTGGTAAAAGATAGAGGCAACAGGTCCTTTTGTGTTACGACAAACTTCTTTAGCAGCTTCTAATCCACCTGATTGAAGTGCATCTTCTACATCTTGTGTTAACTTTTTAGAGTTAGTTGTAGATAAATTTAAAAAGATAATTCTCTCAATAGCAATTGCTAATCCAAGAATTAAACATAATAATACAATCCCCATGAATCCTGGTCCACCTTCAATAAAACGTTTTTTAAGTTCTTGGTGGAACGTTAAGTTTTCGTCTGCAGTTGCAGCAGCAGTATCTGGTTCATCTTGTGTAAGTACTACAGTAGTTGCAGTCGTCATTGCTGCGTTAGTAGTTGCATTTGCAGTTCCGAATGCCATGATACACGCTATGGCTAGGATAGAAAATAATCTTTTCATTTTGTTGTTCTTAATTTTATTAGTTAAAGTGTTAAAGATATAAAAAAAATGTAATTAAAAATAAAAATTACAAAAAGAGATAAGTAAAATCATACAATTCTACTTTTCCTCCTCTATAATTTATCAAGACAGTTAAATATCTTGCAGAGAGGAAGGGATTCGAACCCTCGATACGCTATTAACGCATACACGCTTTCCAAGCGTGC